>JAGGTC010000153.1 GCA_021163945.1 Deltaproteobacteria bacterium
CAATATAGGTATCTATTTATTACTGGGATTAAATCAAGAGGAAAATAACTAATATATTCTACCATATTTTTTAATTTTTGACAAGCAATTGTGTAGCCAGTAATTGTTGAGGCAGTGAAAAATATAGGTAAATTGTGGCTTTTTAGTAATCTTATCAAGGGTAGTGTGGATAATACCTCACCTACTGAGAGGGCCTGAATCCATATTGGGCGTTTTCTTTCCAATTTAGGACACTTTTTATTTATAGTAGCCCCTAGGCGATTTTTAAAATAGTGCCTTATTTTTGGCCTAAGTAAAGAGAGTGGGAGGCCAGA
Organism: Deltaproteobacteria bacterium; assembly: GCA_021163945.1. Classification (GTDB taxonomy): domain Bacteria; phylum Desulfobacterota; class Desulfofervidia; order Desulfofervidales; family DG-60; genus JAGGTC01. Next base: position 315 of record JAGGTC010000153.1, read on the forward strand.
TAAAAAACCCGCCCAGAGAAAAAAATTGTAGACCACGGAGTACATTAACTAGGATTATTTAGCAAATCCTTTAATTTATCTGCCCTTATCTCTATCTCTTGTCTTTCTGGTGTCTCAATGATAACAGATTGTCTTGGAAGATTATACCTTATAACCTTTCCCTCTGTTCCGTCTATCTTTATGACCTGGCCAATAGGGGGTAGTCCCTGCTTAAATGATTGATACTCTGGATATTCATAGGCCAAACAGCACTTTAATCGACCACACAGGCCCGAGATCTTTTCTGGATTGAGTGCAAAACACTGCTCCTTGGCCATCTTTATAGAGACAGATACAAACTTCTTTAAGAAGGTTGCACAACAGAGTTCCCTCCCACAGGGCCCCAATCCGCCAAGCATCTGTGTTTCGTCCCTAACACCTATCTGGCGGAGTTCAATCCTTAGACGAAACTGCCTTACCAAATCCTTTAGTAGATCACGAAAATCTATACGTCCATCGGCTGTATAATAAAAGATGAGTTTGCTCTTATCAAACAGACACTCCACCCTAAGGAGCTTCATCTCCAGTTTGTGGATGGCTATATGCTTTAGGCAAAATTTAAATGCCTCCTTTTCCAATCGGGCATTTTCTCTATCTTTGGCAATGTCCTCTGGTGTAGCTATGCGTAAGACAGGGGGTAGATAGGTCATTGAATTGAGCTCTATAGGGGGGGTTACTACCTCTCCTATGGATGGCCCGTTCTCTGTCTCAACAATTACATAATCTCCAACGTTTGCAGATAGATCTCGCAAGTCAAATTCATAAATATATTCGTTTCCGCGAAACATCACACCAATCTTTCTCATTTGTCTTCCTCTAGATTAAATGCCAATTCTTCTAAGATCAACCTCTTTTGTACATTTTGCTTGAGTTTTTGTTTTACTTGTTCTATCATCTCCATAATATCTAATACCTTTTGAAGCCCCCAATGAGAGGCCACTGTCTCCAAGTCCTTTTCCTTATTAATTATAAACTCTTTACAGCCAATTTTAAACATCAAAACATCACGCCATAGACTTTGGTATATCTCTAGCAGACTAGATAATTCAGCAGTATCTTTATCAGCCAGTGTATGAGCTGTCTCTAGGATCTCAGGTATTGAGACCCTCTTTTCTGACCACAGTTTAAATAGGTTTATAGGTATTTCCCTTTGGCCAAGTCTCATTGCATATTTTATACTTCCACTAGAAAGTTGTGCCAGAATTTGGGCATTAATTGGTTCAAAACCTTGATTTTTTAAAAAATCCTCAATTACCTTAGAGGGTAACGGAGAAAAGGTGATGATCTGACAACGTGAGGTAATGGTAGGTAGAAGCATATGTTTGTCTTGGGCAATTAGGATAAATATAGTATCTAAAGGGGGTTCTTCTAGGGTCTTTAGAAATGCATTGGCTGAGGCCTCAGGCATGGCCTCGGCCTGGTCAATGATAATTATGCGCCTTTTTGCCATTATAGGTCTAAAGGAGAGGTTACGCTGGATGTCTCTGATCTGGTCAATCTTTATTACCTGCCCTTGTGGTTGAATAAACAATATATCGGGGTGAATGCCTTTATTTATCTTCTTACAAGAGATACAGGCCTCGCAGGCATCCCCCTCCTTTGGTGAAAGGCAATTTAGTACCTTTGCTAAGTTAATAGCAACGGTGGCCTTTCCCACACCCTCTGGGCCTACAAATAGATAGCTACCGGTCAGCCTATTTTGGGAAATGGCTGCCTTTAGCCACCTTAATACCCTCTCTTGTCCCAAAATGTCTCTAAATGCCATAGATGAAATATGAATCAATGTAGTTTTATTGTCAATCTTCTTATATTGTAATAATCTTTATCTATGAGTTTAGGGCCTATTTGGCTTATGCAACCTATTCCATATTTTGGGGAAGAGCTTAGAGGTGATTGGGCAGTAGAGCCAAAGATAGATGGATGGAGGATGCAGATCATAAAATATAAAGACAGTATAGAGTGCTGGGGGAGGAGATTGGAAAAGAGGCCAAACTGGACAGAGAGGCTAGGTTATCTCCTATCCATTATTAAAGATAAGATCCCCAAAAACACACTCTTAGACACAGAGCTTTTTACAGAAAAGGGAAGAAGGTATATCCCCTCACTCTTTGCAAGACATCATAAGGCAAGACCCATTATCTATGTCTTTGATATAGTGTATCTAGAGGGTGAATTTTTGGGAGAGATGCCTTTAAGAGAAAGGAGAAGACTTCTAGAGTCTTTAAGGCTTTGTCCCCCTTTTTACCTCTTAAGACAAAAGAGGCTAGAGGACATAGAGACTCATGTTAAAGAGGCATTGAATAAGGGGTATGAAGGGATTATTTTAAAGGAGATTGCTTCACCCTATGAGGTAGGGAGGGATGGCCCTATGGCCACAATCTATTGGAGGAAGATAAAATCCACAATGAGGAGGCCCTAGTGGCTATAGGACGCTTTCAGGTAATGGCCATACTTCAGGCAGCAAGGGCCTATTTACTTGGCCTAGATATAGATGAGGCAAAGAGCTTTGGCCTAAATAGGGCCATATTCTATGCAGCGGCAAAGAGGGGATTTAAACACAAAGGAAGACCACCTACTACACTGAAGGTACTAAGGAGGCCACTCCCTAAAGAAGAGCTTGAGGGCATAAAGGAATCATTTGGCATATACAATTTGGGTGATGAGATGGCATATTGTGTCCGTTTTAAGGAAAAGACATACTTTGTCATTGGAGATCAAATCATTACTGAAAAGGACTTCTCTAAACAGGTAGAAAGGCGGTTTGGCAGTAGCTTTGATAAGGCATGGGAAGAGGCCATTGAAATCTGCAGTGGGTATGATAAGGGGGTATTGCTCTCCCAACACTATTTTTATGAGACAGTATATAAGCCAAGGCGTGATATTTTGGCCAAGAAGTGGTCAAAAATAGTTTGAATAAAGTTTTCTTCCTTGACAAGTATGGAAAAATAAAATAGGCTTAAGATATGAAATTTTATTTAGAGGTTAAGAAATGGAAGATAACCCAAGATGCCCTTACTGTGGGCAAAAGATGAGTAAGTGGGTACCGCCCCCTACTTGCACCCTAAGCCAAGGGACTTCCTTTATCTACATCTGTTTTAATGATCATTGCCCCTATTTTACTAAGAGTTGGAACTGGATGAGGATAAACTATAATGAATCTGTGGCCTACAGGCACGCATACAACCCTGCTACTGGTAAAACCCTGCCCATCTGGTTCCCATCCTTTAATGCCGGTAAAAGCAGAATAATTGATTAAAAGGCCTTAGGCTATTTATCCCCTTTGCAAGAGGGTATTTTGCCTTTTTAAATAATAAATAAAAGGAGGTAAAGGATGAAGAGGGCTTTAATTGTAACATTAATAATTTTATTGACTTGGGTGGCCTATAGCCAGTCAGGGGATAAACCTAAGGTATTGGCTCAAGTAGGTGAGACCAAGATCACAGAGGGAGATGTCAATGAGTTCTTACAAGAAATCCCATCTGTCTATAGATCTCAATTCCAGACACCTGAAGGAAAAAGGGCCTTATTGAACAAGCTTATTCAAATTGAGCTTTTTTCTCAAGAGGCACGTCGTCTCAAGCTAGATAAGAGGCCAGAGATAAAAAGGACTATTGATCTTTTGACCAAAAGGGTCTTGGAAATGGCATATGTGGATTATCTAAAGACCAAGGTAGGAAAGATAAAGGAGGATGAATTAATGGCCTATTATGAAAAACACAAGAAGGAATTTATGGTGCCAGAAAGGATAAAGGCACGACATATCTTGGTAAAGACAAAAGAAGAGGCAGAGGCTATTAAAAAGAGATTGAAAAGTGGTAAAAGTTTTGCCCAATTGGCAAAGGAGGTCTCTATATGCCCATCTGGAAAAAGGGGCGGGGAGTTGGGTTGGATAGAGGCCGGAAACATGGTACCAGAATTTGAGAAGGTTGCCCTCTCCTTAAAGAAAGGAGAGATTAGCGATGTGGTCCACACCCGCTTTGGCTATCACATCATCCAGGTTGAGGATAAGGTAAAGGCCCACCAAAAGTCATTTGCTGAGGCCAAAAAAGAGATAGAGAAAAGGCTTAGGCAGATAAAAGAAAGGGAGATGATTGGGACAACAAGAAAAAGATTGGAAAAGGAAGAGAAGGTAGTCATTTTTGGCAATTAGTCAATTTATCTGGCCTCTTTCTTTCCATAGGGGTCAACTTTTCCAAGATGGTGCCTGTAATAATCAGCCACCTTTTAAAGAATTGTTTAAAGATAAAGTTCCTTAAATTTCTGATCCCAGGGGATTTTAGGACCCTAGTGTTTAATTTAGTAGCTACCTTTATTGATAGGCTTGGGTATCCTTTGCCCTCAAATATAGGCCTAAAATAGATGGTTTTGTATGGTCTATTGCAGGGATTACCAGAACAACTATTTATTATAAGCCTTTTTGGCTGGATTATAACAGAGCCAATGGTCTTTCCCATAAAATAGGCCTCGATTGCCTTCTTAAACCTTCTTTCCTTTAGATATCTTGGTATGTTCCAGTAGTGTACACAGATGGTGCCATCATCTATTGGCCCTTTATAATTGTAATCCTTTATATGCTCTGCCTCCAAATGATGGTCTGCCATTATATTCTTTAGTATAGATAAATCTATCCTCCCCTTATTTTCTCTAAGTAATTTCCACATCCTGCCAACTCGACAATAAGAACCAGAGATGGCCGGCAATTCATCAGGTGTGGGCGAGCCAGTGAGCCTCTTGTCAAGGAATTGATGGTGATTGGCGATGGCCAATATCCCATCCCTTGCATGTTCATAATGGATATAATTTGAAGAGTGTTCGATAGCGACTCCGTTTCCCTCTGCATCTCCCCATATAAAATTTAGGTTTAATAGCATCCCACCAGTTATACCTGGAAATGAGTATAGTTTTACGTTTTTGTAAACATTTAGGACATCACTTACATCACGACAGCTCTCCATACAGAGATTGCTGATCTCTGTATCCATAAGGCCCCTCCCCCCACCATCCTTCATCCCCACTGCTGCACCAACGCAAGATAGGCCAAACTCATTAAGGAGGGGGACGCCAAAAAGGCAGGGTATGCCAAATGCCACATACCTATTATAGCCTGGGATTTCAGATATATAGAACGTAAAAAATCTGCCTATGATCTCTGCTGCCTCAAAAAAATCTATATTCCAACAGAGATAGACCTCGCCATCCCTTGTGGCAGGGGGTGCACAAAATGAGGCAGTACAGCCCCTCATTATTGCCTTAGATAGATAAATAGAGATTGCCCTAAGGCCTTCTATGCTTGTTCCCAAGGATGCGGCAAGGCCCCTAAGCCTCTCAAGCCATTGTGGATAATACTCTTTCAGTATGGAAATACCTATATTTTTTGGTATCTTATTCTTAATGTCTAAATTTAGGAGAATTTTAAATAAATGTCTAAACCTCTTTCCGATATAAAAGCCATAATTATAATCTGTGGCCTTGGTAATCTTCATTACTTTTTAAAAAGCTGCCTAAAGGAGAGGAATACAATGGCCAAGTTTACTAATAGTCCTGATACACAAAATGGACACACTGGTAGACCCTTTTCGGCAAAGGGGTTTAGCCCCTTTATCAAGGCTATAATAGAAAAGATAGAAACAAGACTGGCAAATATGACTCCAAAGATTAAGGCATATCTTAATTGTCTTAGTCCTAGAAAAAACAGGCAAAACCAGATAACAGACATAAGGTATACAAAAATAGGGACATCTCTTTTTAAGATAATAGGAATAAAAATAATGGCCAAAGCAGGTATAAGGGCCGCTATAAGCATCAATATTAACACCATCTTTTAAATCAATTCTGATTTCTTTATCTTCCCTGAGGCAGTCTTTGGTAAGTATTTTCTAAATTCTACAAGCCTTGGTACCTTATAACCTGGAAGTCTCTTTCTGCAAAAGGAGATGATCTCCTGAGGAGATAGGCTTGTACCATTTTTGGAGACCACCACTGCCTTTACTACCTCCCCCCTTAACTTATCAAAGACCCCTACTACTGCTACCTCTTCTACCCTTGGGTGCTCAGATATGACAAATTCTACCTCATTTGCGTATACATTAAGCCCTCCAACGATAATTGTCTCCTTTTTCCTACCTGTAATGTAAAGATAGCCATCTTCGTCTAGATAGCCCAAATCTCCTGTATAGAGCCAGCCATCCCTTAGGACCTCAGATGTCAATTCAGGTTCTTTATAATAACCATCCATTACAAACCAGCCTTTTAGTAATATCTCTCCTATCTTTCCTTTTGGCAAGGGATTCCCTCTCTCATCTACAATCTTTATCTCTACCCAAGGGGCGGGTTTGCCAATGATGCCCCTTTTATATTTTTTCTCAGGTGGCGTATCCTTTGGTAAAAGGACATTTGGGGCAGAGGATTCAGTTAGCCCCCAGCCTGTAATCCCTCTTACATGGGGGAATCTGCTCTCAAACTCCCTAAAGATCCTTGGATGGCCAGGTGCACCAAAATATACAATGAGCCTTAATGAATCAAGCGATACCCTGTTTATTTCCTCTTCCCCTAAAATGGCCTCCAAAATAGGAGGGGGAAGCCAGGAACCGGTGACTTTATAGGCCTCAACATCCCTTAAAAAGCGTTTGGGGCTAAATCTTTCCCCCAACACTAGGGTACTTCCTGTACAGACTAGCATTAGAAGATAGACAAGCCCCCCTGCATGTGAAAATGGGATATAGCAGGCCAAAACAGATAGATCTTCAATATAATCAAAATACCTAAGTGTAGAGATTGGGGAATCTAAGTGCCGATATGTTAGGGGAACGGCCTTTGGCCTTCCCGTAGTACCTGAGGTATATATAATCACTGCCAGTTCTTCTTCCCTTATGTTTATATCTTCAGGTCTAATGCCATCTCTTTTAATGGATCCATCAATTTCAGTAATTACCTTCTTAGAAGGTATCTCTAATCTTATATCCTTCTTTGCTATAAGATAGTTTGCCTCAGCATGTTTAAGGATAGAGGCCAGCTCCGTGCTAGGTAGGGATACATCCAAAGGCACTACAGTCACCCCCAGGCTTAATGCCGCTAGGTATAGATGGACATATTCAGGGCAGTTTGGCAACCAGATTGCAATTTTTTCTCCCCTTTTTATGCCCAAATCCTTCAGTGCTTCCATAAGTCCATTTACATTGTTTATCAATTCTGTGAAGTCCTCACTTTTATTTTTAAAGATAATAGCAGACTTTTTGGGATATCTTTTTGCTGTTTTAAGCAGAGTATTGTAAATATCCATTTTTAAATATTTTTTATAATAAACTCAGCACATTTAAGGCCGGATTTTACTGCCTGTACCGTTCCTCCACCAGCTGGGAGGACAGAAGAGCCTACATTAAAAAGATTTTTTATAGGCAATCGAAATGAGACCTTTCTATAGGTCTTACTCTCAGCCACTGGTAAAACACAACTGCGAAATCCTATTTCATCTGGATAGTCAATAGAGGTAACTGTCCTTTTCCAAACTATATTCTTTGTAAATCCCGGGATTAGAAGATTGATCCTTTCAAGCAGACGCCTGCCCTCTTGGATTATGCGTTCTCTATTTATCTCCCCCCTTGGGGTGTAGAAAAGGAGTGTAGCTGGCCTAAACCTCTTTTGTCCCTCTGTCAAAAATAGACCAAATGGTGAATCATCTGGGTAAATGCCATTAAAAAATTGATGCATTACCTCATTTAAATCAGAGCTTGGCAATGATATATACAAGACATTTCCATCTTCAACACTGACCTTATCCTTATCGACAATCATAAAGGTCATTGATGCCTCTAGGCCCTGCTTGTATGATTTAATCTTATCCAAAAATGTAAAGCTAAATTTTGCCCCCTTACACAACTTCAAAATGGTCTGAACAATACTGACCCCGCTTATGACAAAATCAGATTTTATATACTCGCCTTGGGCCACTACACCCACTGCCCTACCTCCCTCAATTAAGACCTCACTTACAGGGGTGCTGGTGTATATCCTCCCACCATATTTTTTTATAATATTCACAAAGGTATCTGGGATCTTTTGCATACCTCCAGTGGGATAGAAGGGGGTTCCATATTCTTTATAAGGTTTGCTGAATGTATAACCAGGCATATCATCTGGCAAACACCCATGAAACAGACCGGCCCTCATATTGAAGATGTTTCGCATCTGTTGATTTTTTGTAAGGAAACAGGCTATATCATGGTGAGAATCCATATAGGAGTAGGCATCAAGATACCTTTGTCTCCATAATCTATAGATGAGGGAGATTGTCTCAAGGGATGAAAGACCCATTCTTTTAAAACTTTTTATCATCTGTCTTCCTGAGGACATATCTGTAAGGTATCTTCCTTTAGAGAAGATATGGATCTTAACAGGTGAATCTTGAAATGCAGGTTCCTCCTTAAGTCTTTCTTTAATAAGATTGATAATCTTGCTCCCTGAAAATATAGGGCCTACATCAAATGGGTATTTCCCAAATTCTGAATTTCCATACCAAATACTACGGCACCTGCCGCCTATGTAGGCTGTCTTTTCAAAGATTATAGTCTTTAAACCGGCCTTGGCAAGGAGGGCCGCAGCAGACAAACCACCTAGCCCTGCACCAATTACAACTACACTCTTCATTTACTATGCCTTTTACCACTCCTGCCTTTCTAATGTCTTTACTGTAAAGAATCTCTCACTCAGCCCTTTATTAAACCAGAACCTCTCTGTGTGTACGATATCTCTGTGACCAGTAATAAGGTTATAGACCTCCCAAATACGCATGTGCCAGCAATTGTCCTCTAGATAGAAATAGTCTCTAAAGATCTCTTTATATTTACGGCCTACCTTGTCATAGTACTCCTCATAGACTGCTACAGCTGTCTTTTTATCAAGCCAAATAATCCTCTTTGCATAATACCAATTCTTCTTTGGATAGGCCTCTACCTTATAGCAGGGAAGCCCCTGTAGATAGGTCTTATTATCAAATCCACTCCTATAGCCAGGGAAGATATCCTCACCTATAAACTTATATGTCTCATAACCATATCTTCTTGTAGTAATCTCCTCAACCGTAAATTCACTCCCCATAAATGAGTCATCCTCCTCTGCCTGAGAGACCTTTCTTATCTTTTTCTAGGAGGGCAACCAAAGCCAGATATCGTTTTGCTTTTTTACATCTAGATATGCCCAGGTCAGTACGGCTAGACCCTTTGTATATTCTGGATAGGTGATGATGATTACATCTTTGTAATCAAATCCCCTCTTTCCATGGAGGATGATTCTCCTCCTCATCCACTTCTTTTTCCTTTTAAGGCCGGTTTTGTCTATATATATCACCTCACCCACAGACCCATAATCCCTAGCATATCTTGTAAATTTTATATCAAACCATGCCTTCATAAGCTCATCAGCAGTAGGATTTTTGGAGGGCTTGGGTGGGTGGCACTTATCTGCCAAGGCAAGATTTGATATAATGAAGATCGTCACCAGTCCCAAAAGGATGCGCCTCATGTAAACTCCCTTTCTAAATAGAGTAAAATTTTAATATAAAATTTTCATTATCATTTGGGAGATATAATG
>JAGGTC010000180.1 GCA_021163945.1 Deltaproteobacteria bacterium
CCCAAAAGATCTATTTTATCTGGCATTTATAGAAAGTAATTTTGATAATCATGCCTATTCCCGCTCACATGCCTGTGGACCCTGGCAACTAATTGCAGAGACAGCTATTCAATATGGGATTCGGATAGACCATTGGGTGGATGAGCGCAAAGACCCAGTACTCTCTACTAAGGCAGCTGCTAAATATTTGTCCGATTTATACAAAAGATTTGGTTGTTGGTACCTTACAGCTGCGGCCTACAATGCAGGTGGTGGCACAATAAAGAGATTGATTAAAAAGTACAATACAAATGATTGGTGGATACTCTCTAAGAGGGCAAGGGAGCTAAAAAGAGAGACAAGAGATTATGTCCCAAAGTGGATAGCCACCATTATAATTGCCAAAAATCCAGAAAGATATGGTTTTTCTTCACCAAAGACAACACCCTTAAGATATGATGTCATAAAGACAAATACCATCTTAGATCTAGAAAAAGTTGCACATTTGTGTAAAATTAGCCTAAAGGAAATAAAGAGGCTTAATCCTGCTCTAAAACGTATTTATACCCCACCATATCCCTATTTTTTAAGAATTCCTGAAGGCAAAAAGGAATCCCTTTTGGCTTCATTGAAGAGACAGCCTAGGTTAAAAATTGATCACTTTTACTATTATAGGGTAAGGCCTAGGGACACACTTTGGGGCATTGCCAGACATTATCGCAGTAGTATCGCACTTATTGCAAGATTAAATAACCTATCACCACCTTATCTAATAAGGCCTGGGCAAATGCTCCTTGTCCCAAGGTTAAAAAGGAAATGATGCTTGCCTTTAACTAATTTCTCTGCTAATCTGTTATTTAGTTGTGCTTCCCAAAAAGGTCATTAAGGCATTAGAAAAGATTGTTGGAAAGGATTGTGTTTCTTTAAAAAAGGAAGACCTTTTATGCTATGCCTATGATGCCACCCAGATTACACACCTGCCAGATGCTGTAGTATTTCCTCACTCTTGTGAAGAGATATCTAAAATCATGCGCCTTGCCAATGAATATCTATTCCCTGTAGTCCCTAGGGGGGCGGGTTCTGGCATGTCAGGCGGGGCTGTGCCTATAAAGGGGGGGCTTGTCTTGGCGATGTCTCATCTAAACCGCATCTTAGAGATAAATGAAGAGGATATGTGGGTTTGGGTAGAACCGGGTGTAATTACAAGGGATTTAAAAATGGCAGTAGAGGAAAGGGGGCTATTTTATCCCCCTGATCCTGCAAGTCAGGCCTTTTCTACAATTGGTGGAAATATAGCAGAGTGTGCTGGGGGACCAAAGGCCGTTAAGTATGGTGTGACAAAGGATTATGTCTTGGCCCTTGAGGCAGTTCTGCCTACTGGAGAGATCATACAAACCGGAAAGAAGACGATAAAGGGGGTTACTGGCTATGATTTGACATCACTCCTTATAGGCTCTGAGGGCACATTGGCCATATTTACAAAGATATTGTTAAAACTCCTACCACTACCCCCTGCCAAGGGTACAGTCCTTTTGGCAATCAGGGATTTAAATGCCCTACCAAGTGTGATGCACCAACTCCTAAGGGCACCAAACATCCCTACAGCTATTGAGTTTATAGATGACCTATGTGGAAGGTGTGTAGAAGAGGGATTTAGGTTGGATTTACTCAAGGATGCTGATGGCTGGCTATTGATTGAGGTAGATGGAACAAAAAACAGTGTAGAAGAGGTACTAAAATTTATAGAAGAAATAGCCAATAAAGGGGATATAGATATCTTGAAAATGGAAAATGAAGATATTTGGGAGATAAGAAGGGCCATCTCCCCCTCCCTTTATCGTCTGGGAGAAAAAAAGTTCAATCATGATATTGTTGTACCTAGAAGTAGGATTTTAGAGATGATTAAAAAGATAAAATCCCTAAAGAAGGCATACAATATCCCTGTGGCGTGTTTTGGCCATATAGGGGATGGAAATTTACATGTAAATATCTTGTTTAAAGAGGGAGAAAGGGAACAAGCAGAGATAGTAACCGCTGAGATTATGAAGGCCACCCTCTCTCTAGGGGGAACAATTAGTGGGGAGCATGGAATTGGCCTGACAAAGGCAAAGTTTTTGTCCTGGGAGGTAAGGCCTGAGGCAATAGATTTGATGAAGAGGCTAAAGAGGACAATTGACCCAAATAATATCCTTAACCCAGGAAAGATCTGGCCCTAAATATGGAAATAGGAATCTACTTCCACCGTGATTTTGATGGCCTTGTTTCGGCCGCCCTCATAGCCGATTATGCCTATGAAAGGTGGAAAGGCTCTATTAGGTTTTATCCATTAAGTCATGGCTATAAGGAAAAGTGGCTAAAGAGCCCACTGAGGGGGGACATCACCTATGTTTTGGACTTTGCATTTCATGAAGGGGCCAGCTTTTGGTTTGACCACCACCAAACAAGCCTAGAACATTATTTAGGCCCATTAAATAAGGAACGCCACTTCTTTGACCCATCCAAATCGTCTTGTGCCATTCTGATATGGGAGGTCCTTTATGAAAGGTTTGGTTATCGAAACCTAAACCTTGAAAAACTGGTTAATTGGGCAGACATTATTGATGGTGCAAAGTTTTCTTTAAAAGACTTGGTGGAGTGTAAAGAGAGGGCCTTACAAATTCACCTCTCCTTATCCCTTGAGGCAGATAATGCCTATCTTATCGAACTGGCCAGATTGTTTTTCCATTACAAGGATGCCATACTCCGTTCAAATTTACCCTATATTGTTGAATGGAGATTTAAGAAGGCCAGGGAATATCAGAGACAGAGCTTAGAAAAATTTAAAAAGATAGCAAAATTTGACCCCAAAACAGGGATAGTGACATTTTTTATGTCCAGAGATTTTTTTTATTGCCGCTGGGCCCCTTACTATGTCTTTCCTGATTGCAAATACTCATTAGGGGTAATAAATACAGAAAATGAGAGATATATGGTCATAGTAAATGAAAATCCATTTTCAAGGTCAGGAAAGATAAATATTGGCAAGATTTGTGCACATTATGGTGGGGGTGGACATCTAGGGGTAGGTGGTATAAATGTCTCCTCACTAGAAGAGGGGCAGAGGATTGTGGGAGAGATTAAGGCATTGATTGAAAATGCTTTAATTAAACCCAAAGGGGAGTGTGCCTAAATCTCTCTACATCAAAGAGCCCCATATCTGTCATCTTCAGATAAGGGATAACAGGTAAGGCAAGAAAGGAGAGTTGCATAAAGGGCTCACTAATTTTACAACCTATAGACCTTGCTGCCCTCTTTAGGCCCTTTACCTTTTTGGCTGTCTCCTCAATGGATTTATTGGTCATAAGCCCACAAATAGGAAGTGGAAGCGTCTCTAAGACCCTCCCATTGCCTACCACGACCTGACCACCCCCTGCCCTCTCTATCTCCTTAACTGCCATTATCATATCCAAATCATTTGTCCCTATTACAACTATATTGTGTGAATCGTGTGCCACCGTGGAGGCCATAGCCCCACTTTTTAAGCCAAATCCCTTAACAAACCCCAGACCCACATTCCCTGTCTTATGGTGTCTCTCTATAACTGCTATCTTACAAATGTCATCTTTTATATCTGAAACAACGAGGGCATCTGTTATAATCTGCCCCTCTACTGCCCCTATTACCCTTATCCTCTTTCCCCTCCTATGTATCTTTATCTTTTCTTCCCAACCTTTTGCTATGTGTATGGTATTTAGAAGTCTATTTGGTACCTTTTTGGGCCTTATATCCTCCAAGACCTCGCCTTCTCTGGCCACAATCCTCCCATCCTTCATTGTCCATATGACCTTAAATTCCTTTAAATCAGAAAGTAAGACCAAGTCTGCCCTAAACCCTATTGCTATGGCCCCCCTCCTCTCTAGCCTATATGCCTCACATACACTTAAACTCACCATCCTTATAGCAAGGATGGGGTCTATTCCATAACCTACAGCCTTCTTTAACAATAGATCCAAATGGCCATCTATTAAATCATCAGGGCTTTTATCATCACTTACAAGGCAAATTCTATTGCAATTATAGGGTGTGACGAGATTGATAAGCTCTTTCATGTTTTTCTCACTACTGCCCTCCCTTATAAATATCCTCATACCCTTTGAGAGCTTTTCGCTTGCCTCCTCAAGTCTTGTGCACTCATGGTCTGTACCTATGCCCGAAATTAAATAGGCATTTAAATCCTTCCCCAAGACAAAGGGGGCATGCCCATCCTTTGGACAATCTGAAGAGACTTTAATCTTTTCTAAGACGCTGGCATCCCCTCGTATCACCCCTGGGTAGTTCATCACCTCAGCAAGTCCTAATACCCTTTCTTCTTTTAGGAGCTCATTTATCTCTTCTGCACCAATCTCTGCACCAGATGTCTCAAAGGGTGTAGCTGGCACACAAGAGGGTGCCATAAAGAATATATCCATAGGAAGATCTTTACTGTCCTCTATCATCCATTTTATTCCCCTTATTCCTGAGACATTTGCTATTTCATGTGGGTCTGAGATAACAGCGGCAGTCCCATGTGGGATGACTGCCCTTGCAAAGGAGGATGGAGAAAGCATAGTGCTTTCAATGTGTATATGTGCATCCATAAAGGAGGGTGATAAAAATGCCCCCTTCCCATCTAATATCTCCTTACTTTTGTAATCCCCAAATCCTACTATTATGCCATTAGAGATTGCTACAGAGTCCTTGAATATCCTTCCAGAAAGGACATCTACTATCTGAACATCTTTAATTAATACATCTGCAGTCCCTTTTCCATGTGCAATCTTAATCAATCCCTTTAATGTCTTTAAATCATACATAATAGTTAATCTTTTTACCAAATACCTCTTGGCTTTGCAAATGATTGCTATAGCAGTTACCGGGTAATTGGAGGTTGACATCGCAAGGGCGTTTTGATATGGTGAAAACATGAAAAAGGTAGTTATTGTCTTAGGCCTAGCCATCTAGCCATAATGTTATCAGCTCCAATGGTAGCCAGTGCGGTTGAAAAGGCCCCAAGAATTACCGATAAAGAGATTATAGAAAGGCTTACAAGACTTGAAGAAGGACAGAGGGCAATTAACAAACGCATTGATGATGTCAATAAACGCATTGATGACCTGCGGGCAGAAATGAATAATCGCTTTAACACTTTACAGTGGATGCTTGGTCTTTCTATAACTATTTCACTTATAATCCTGGGCTTTGTCCTGCGGATGCAACTCCTTCCTCCTAAAGGGGCGCTGTGACCCACTTTGGCACTAAACTCACTATTTCCTTATTTTTTTCACTTCGTAAGTGGAAATTTAAGATAAAGAAGACATATATGGTTATTTACATAAAGGGCAAAATATGATAGTGACTTTGTAGATGGATGGACTTAGGCGATTAGTGGCAATTTTTTGCCTTATCATACTAGACCTTATGGCCCTTGTTACCTCCCTCTCTATCTCTGTATACCTTAGGAACAATGTACTCCCCCAGATTTTTCCATTTCTCCCTGAAAATCCGTTTCCTCTGAGGCATTTTTTGTCTTTATGGTGGTTTTTTGGGGTGTATATCTTCTTTTTTGCCTATCGTGGACTTTACACAAACAGAATGGTCTTTTGGGAAGAAGTACAAAATTTAACATATGCCTGTTTTCTATCTATTATTGGACTTTTGACCATAGTCTCACTTGGAAAATTGTCCTATTTGGTCTCAAGGATTGTGCTTCTGCTCTCCTTTTTAAATATGCTTTGGCTGGCTACCCTCTTTCGATACTATGGCAAAAGGCTAATGAATCTATTTGGGATATGGAAAAAAAAGGTGCTCATTTTGGGGGCAGGGAAGTCTGGCCAGATGTTACTTAGGGCATTAGAGAATGAGAAGATCTTGGGCTATGAGGTCTTGGGGTTCCTTGATGATGACCCTGAAAGATCCGGCAAGGATATTGGAGGAAAAAGGGTATTAGGGAGACTAGATGAGGTTGATAGGTTCTTATCCAATTTTAAGGTCAAGGATATATTCTTGGCTACTACTAAGGAAAATCCCATCGTTCACAAGCTCCAATTAAAGACCGAAAATCTTTATTTTATCCCCAATTTTATCCCCTTTTTAAACAGTCATTTTAAATTTTTCTTTGATGAGAAACTCCTGACTATTAACCTAAGGAACAATCTTCAGTTACGTTCTAATCAATTGATAAAAAGGGGATTTGATCTTATAGTAGTATTAGCCATTTTGATTTTTGGCCTCCCATTTTTAATCCTGATTTCCCTGCTTATTAAGCTAGAGAGTAGGGGAAAGGTCTTTTTTGTCCAGAAAAGATGGGGAAAAAATGGCAGTATCTTTGAGTGTATAAAATTCAGGACCATGTTCGCAGATGGTGATGCAAGGCTTAGAGATTATTTGAATAAGAATAAAAAGGCCAATGAAGAATGGAAAAAGTTTAGGAAATTAAAGACGTTTGACCCAAGAATAACAAAGGTAGGCAATTTTTTACGTAGATTCAGCCTTGATGAATTGCCCCAGATCTTTAATGTGATAAAGGGTGAGATGAGCTTAGTAGGCCCAAGGCCCTATCTTTTGGAGGAAAGAGAAAAGATGGGTAGAGACTTTGATCTAATCCTAAAGACACCCCCAGGTATTACAGGCCTTTGGCAGGTCTCGGGCAGAAATGAGCTCTCCTTTAAAGAGCGCTTGGCCCTAGATATATGGTATGTAAGAAACTGGTCGCTCTGGCTAGATATAATAATTTTACTTAAGACATTTAAGGCCGTGATAACGGCCAAGGGGGCATACTAAGAGATCCTCTTAAATGCCATTATTTGCCTTTTTGTCTGACTAAATGGGAGAATAAAACTCTTTGTAACTACCAATTCTAAATTAAGCCTCTTTAGCTCTAAGGGGGAAATATTGGTATTTATCGAAACCATAGCAATAATTATCCCCCCTTTTTTTACAAATGGTTGAGCCAATTTTAGGTATTTAGGCAGGGGTAAGGTGGCACGTGAGATTATGGCATTAAAGGAGGCAAGGGGGAGTGTAGGTCTTTTTGTATCTAAATATGTTTGCATAACACTGATATCTTGTAGATTTAATAATTGGACAACCTCCTTTAAAAAGGATATCTTTTTCCTGCGTGACTCAACCAGTGTAAGCCTCAGTGAAGGGATAGCAATCTTTAGGGGGATACCAGGAAATCCTGCCCCAGTCCCAATATCTAAAAGGCCCCAGCGGGGTTTTAAGAGCGAAAATGGTGTAAGTGAATCTAAAAAGTGCTTTATAACAATCTCACGGTCATTCCTGATGCCAGTAAGGTTAATGCGTCTATTCCACTTTTTGAGACGAAGCAGATAGAGTCTAAACTTATGAATTTGCTCATTGCTCAGGTCTATTTCTAAGAATTTACTGCCCTCTTTTAGTATATTTTTTAGTGCCTCATCCATAATGTAAAGTTTTTGGAAATCTGGGTTTGGGATGAAAGTGTTAGTCTCTATTTAAACTCACTGATGAGCCTTTGTGTAATCTTAACAGCAGGTTTAAGGTAAAATTTTTCTGCATTGCCTGAATCCGTTCCTTTTCTGTAGGCTCTAAGGTTATTAGGAGGTGAAAGTCAATATCCTTTTTTATTAAATAACCTTCAAGAAACTCCTTAAATCTTTTGTCTCCTTTGGGCCTGACCCCATCCAGCGTATACACATTGTATCCTGCCTTTAAAGTTCCAACCTAACAAGTTAGATGACATGCAAAGGCCACCCTTTTACCTGATTTGAGGAGCTGATTGTAGGTATGACAGGCCTGCTCACTTTTGGCCTCTATTAGCTCTATTCCCCTCTCTTTCAATGATTCCCTAGTCTGAGGGAGCACCTCCATTGCCCCATAGGCACCGGTGCCTACTACTAAGACCTCTGGTTTGGCATCGAGGATGTCTCTTATATCCTCAGGGAATAGCTTATGGCCTTCCCTCCTCCACCAATCTGGTTTTACCTTTCCATCTATTATCTTGACATCATTTCTATATGTCTTTCCATCAATCTTAATATTCCCAAATCTATAATCATCTATCATCTTTACACCCCCGACTGTGAAATCATACAAAGTGGGGTACAAATCCATATTTTTTATATATTTCTTGGACATTCTTTGATTTGATAAATTCCAAAAATTTTAAGGCATTCTCAGGATTTGGTGCATCTTTAAGCCTACAGATAAAGTAATTAACCTTATCCCTTTGGTCCAATCTCTCCCCAGGCTCAACCATCTCCACTTCCATGCCCTCTCTCCTTGCATTTAGTACCTCTGTTGCCCAAACAGGGCCCACATCCACCGTGCCCAACTTTAGCCTTAAGGGGGTCTCCCTGTGGTGAACTAGGGTAAAGATAGTTGTCCCCTCAGCCCTTTTTTGCTCCATAATCCTATCTACCAATTCTTCCCCACCGGCCTCTTTATACATGGAGACAATATACTTTGTAATATCCTCTGTCTGTGGATTTGGTTGGGAGATGCGGATATCACCCCTTGCTAAATCCTTTACCGATTTGATCCCTAAGGGATTTCCCTTTGGTACCATAAGGACTATCCTATTATGCAAATAGACAAAATAGTCCTTTTCAATGAGACCTGCCTCTTCTAACCTTTTCATGGCCTCCTCACTCACCGATGCGTATACATCCGGCCTTCCCGTGATCCTTTTTCCCTGAAATATGGCACCCCCTTCTAAGATTTGTCTTAATTCAAGCCCAGGGGGCAAGGTCTCATAAAATATACAGTCTATCTCTGGGTATTCTGACTTAAAGGTAGAGATGAGCTCTTCCATAACCATAAATTGGTTGCCTGCCATAAACAGGATCAAATCTGCCCTGTCTGCACACTCTAAATTGTGTAAATCGTCTTTTCTGTTGCCTGGTATCTCAATCATCTTACACTAAAAAGTGTAAACTATTTACTCAGTTTTGCAATATCTTGCGTGCCTCCTCTATATCCCTCTTTATCTGTGCAGCCAATGCCTCTATACTAGAAAATTTCTTTTCATTCCTTAGACGCTTAATAAAGTTTAGTTTAATCTTTTTACCATAGATGTTTTGATCAAAATCTAAGATGTGTGTCTCTACAGAGAGGGCATCATTGCCAAATGTAGGTTTAAATCCTATGTTTGTCACGCCTCCATAGACCTTATTGTTGTATATTACCTCTACTACATAAACACCATTTTTGGGGAAGACCTCATTCACCAACTTTAAGTTTGCCGTGGGGAAACCCAACAACCTCCCCCCTCTGTCATGTCCGGCTATTACCTCACCACTTACTTGGTAATAACGATTTAGTAGGATTTTTACCTTTTCTAGTTCCCCCTCCATGATCAAGTTTCTTATCCTTGTGCTACTTACTATCATATTATCTACCAAAATAGGCCCTAATATGCACACCTTAAAGCCCAATTCATCTCCCAATTTCTTGAGCAGATCAATATTTCCCTCCCTTTTGTGTCCAAAGGTATAGTCATACCCTACCACTATCTCCTTCATGCCTATCTTTTTGAGGAGGATCTCCTCAACAAACTCTCTCGCTGAGACCTTTGAGAACTCCCTTGTAAATGGGAGGCAAATAACTACATCTATCCCAAGTTTTTCAATAAGCTCTATCTTCCTTTCAAATGGGGTAATCAATGGGATTTTTTTCTCTTTTAGGACCTTTAAAGGATGAGGCTCAAATGTAAGGACTATAGAGGTCCCTGACATCTTATCAGCACGTTTCTTTACCTCCTTAAGCAGGCCTTGATGCCCAATGTGGACGCCATCAAAATTCCCTACAGTAATTACTGCATAGGCAAAGGGCTCTTTTATATTTTCTAATGAACTAATGACCTTCATCTCGGTTGACAAATAACAGATTTATTTATAAAAAAATTTAGATATTTGCAAGTGCCGAAGTGGCGGAACT
>JAGGTC010000002.1 GCA_021163945.1 Deltaproteobacteria bacterium
ACTTTACTTTGAGGGGCAGAGCCCCTCAAACTCCCCAAAAAGATTTTTATTTCCTGTGGGGGGTTCAAAAGGGCAAAGCCCCTTTTTGTAAACTAAATTGATGATAAAGGTATTAGGACATAGAGGTGCACCAGCTTATGAGCCAGAAAATACCCTTGCCTCTTTTAAAAAGGCAATAGAGTTGGGGGTAGATCAAATTGAGTTGGACCTTCGTTTTAGTAAAGATAGTAAATTAGTGGTCATTCACGATGAAAAATTGGATAGGACTACAAACGGAAAGGGCCTTGTTAGAGAATTCACCTTGGCTGAGCTAAAAAAATTAGATGCTGGGAAGGGAGAAAAAATCCCAACCCTTCAAGAGGTAATTGATTTAATAAGGGATAAAGGCATCTTTCTTCAAATAGAACTTAAAGAGTCAAATATGCAAAGGCATCTTTTGGACTTAATTCAGAAAAATAATCTTGAAGAAAGGGTGATGATTATCTCCTTTTTACATGAGGAATTAAGAAAAATTAAAGAATTAAATCCAAATATAAAGACAGGGATATTGATAGGGAAAAGGTCAATTGATCCTTTAGAGAGATTAAGGCAGGTAAGGGCGGATGCCATTAGCATGAGGCATACCTTGATCAATAAAAGACTGGTTGAGAGACTCCATCAGAATAACATTGAATTGACAGTTTGGGTTGTGAATGAGCCAAGAGATGTTAGGAGGGCAATTGAACTAGGAGTAGATATTATTGGGACTGATAAGCCAGATTTAGTGATTTCTCAACTAAATGATCAATGAATCTGCTACTAATTGCCATATATATTTTACTTCAATGTCTAAGTTATATTCCTTTTTTAGGCTTTTCATGATTTGGTCACGGCAGTTAGAACAAGAGGTTATTACAAGTTTTGCCCTCGTATTCCTTATTTGTTCAGCCTTCATTCTGCCATAATAGACCCTCTCTTTCTCATAAGGGCCTGCCCAGGCCCCACTGCCTGCACCACAGCAAAAGTTATTTCCTCTATTTGGATACATCTCAACAAAGTTTTCACAACACTGCTTTATAATAAAACGGGGTTCTTCATAATATGGCTTTAGATTATTCATTTCTAATATACGCCCATGCTTACATGGGTCATGATAGGTAGTAAGTTGTGGGTGTTTAGACTTATCTATCTTTATAAGCCCTTCCTTAATAAATCGGATTAAGACATCATAGATGTAGACCAGTTCAATGCCTGCCTTTTTCATCTCATCCTTGAAGTATTTTTCATAGTTGTATCTAAAACCCCATGAACTACCACCACAGTCTGGTGCAATAATGTATCTTACCTTAAGCTTTTTGGCATTATCTACCTTAAACTTTGCAATCTTTTTAGATGCCTCATCATCTGCAGTAAAGCTTCCCCAATCAACAGATTCCCAGTTCTCTGAAGGTATTGTCCAGCTTGCCTTTGCTGCATAAAAGATCTTCCACCACCACTTCATGTCATCTGGTTCACCAAAGACCTCTTTAGAGTTTGGGAAAAATAGGTATTCGGCCCCAACTACATCTATTGGCACCCTAAAACCAGGGCAGCACTCATTGGCAAGCTCCTCTCCAAGCTCTTCCATTAGCATAAGGTAGTCATCCTTAGGTATCCTCAAATTGTTTCCTGTTTCTAAAACATTTATAACCCCTTTATGTAAGACACCAGGCACCTTTTCTCTAGGCCGTAGGCTCCTTATGTATTTGAATATACCTGGAAGGTCAATATTCATTGGGCAGGCATATGCACACCTTCCACAAAGTGTGCATACCCAGGGCCATTTGGAATTGACAAGCTCTTCCTCAAGGCCCAAGACATACATGCGTATGGCCTTTCTAGGGTCTAGACCATCTATTCCAGCTGCAGGGCATCCATTTACACAACTGCTACATGTGAGACACAAATTAGCATCATAATTTACTATGCTTAATTTTTCTAATTCAATAGCCTCCATTTCAAGCCCCTTTAAAGACCTTTTCTTTAATAGGCACTATTAGACGTCTATTAATCTCTTCTTCAATAAATGCCTTATCACTATACTTATTTTGTCCTCTAATCCTCTTGCACATCTTACCAAATGCCATCCTTATCTTACGGCCCTTTAATCCCTCTATGACGGCCTTTAACCTCTCAACTACTACATCCCTTGCTAGCCCCTCACTCTCTCCAAGTGGCCCTAAAGACCTTATTTTTTCTGTGAATTCTGATATCTTTTGTGCAAATTGTGACCCCTCAGTGGCAGAGTGCCAGGAGAGCAGAAGCCTATCTGGGTTTATGCCAATCTGTTTTAATATCTCAGAACTCATCTTTACAACCACAGTGGCCTCATAATTTCCATATAGATACTGGCAGTCTCCCAGGTGGCATCCACCAATAAAAACACCATCTGCACCATTTATAAATGCGTCAAATATAAACTCTGGGGCAACCCTCCCTGAACACATCACCCTTATTACCTTCAAATTGGGTGGATATTGAAAACGGGAGACACCAGCAGTGTCTGCGGCTGCATAACAACACCAATTACACAAAAAACCCAAAATCTTTGGTTCAAATGCCATCTTTAACTCCAAATGCCTCTATTTGGGCCTTAATTTGACTATTTGTAAAATAAGAGACATCTATAGCACCTGTAGGGCAATGTACAGCACATATCCCACAGCCCTTGCATGATGCAGAGATTACAGAGGCCTTCATCTTCTTTCCCTCCCTCTCCAATTTAACGGCATGGAATGGGCAGAGGTCTGTACAAATACCACACCCTATACACAGATCTTTATTTACAAAGGCTATAGCTGCCTCACCTATCATCTTTTCCTTTGATAAGAGCTCCGCTGCCTTCATAGCAGTTGCCTTTGCCTGGGTAATGGTCTCATCTATAGGCTTTGGATAGTGGGCAAGGCCTGCAATATATATTCCGTCTGTAGAAGACTCTACTGGCCTTAACTTTACATGTGCCTCCCTAAAAAACGATTGATCATCCAATGTACACTTGTAGAGCTTTGCCAATTTTTCTACATTTTCCCTCTTTACCATAATGCCTGAGGCAAGGACAATAAAGTCAGGGTGTATCTCTATTGGTATACCTAGAACATGATCCTTTACCACTACCTTTAATTTTCCATTAATTGATTCTACCTTTGGTTTATCATTTAAACTATAACGGATAAAAAAGATGCCCTTTTTCCTTGCCTCCCTATATAACCTCTCCCTTTCTCCATACGTCCTTATCTCCCGATAGAGGATATAGACATTTATATCTGGATTTATCTCCTTTAATTTCAATGCACCATAGATGGAGTGGGTGCAACAGACCTTGCTACAATATGGCCTCTCTTTTGTCCTGGAGCCTGCACACTGGATAAAGACCACCTTTTTTGCATTTTTTATCCTCTCTGTCCTCTTTGAAAGCTCATCATCAAATTCCAAGGAGATAAGTACATCTTTGTGCTCTCCATAGAGGTACTCCTTTGGCTTATATGGATCTGCCCCTGTGGCAATGATTACTACACCATGCCTTATCTTCATCTCCTTTTCTTTTACCATAAGGGTTGTCTCAAAATTCCCAACAAATCCCTCTGCATTCAATACCTCTGCATTTAAAAACACCTCTATCAATGGATGCCCATTTACCTTCTCTATTAACCCATTTACATAGGCCGTTACATCCTCACCACGCCATGTATCATGAAATCTTAATGCATTACCCCCTAACCTATCCTTTCTTTCTACCAAATATACCTTAAAGCCTTGATCGGCAATCATAAGGGAAGACACAAGGCCAGCTACACCTCCTCCAATAACAAGGGCAGCCTTTGTTATGTCTATACTAAGTGGCTTAAGGGGCCTTAGAAGACCTGCCTTTGCAACCCCCATCCTTATTAGTGCCTTTGCCTTTTCAGTTGCCATCTCTGGTGCCTTTCTGTGTACCCACGAGCAGTGCTCCCTTATATTTACCATCTCAAAAAGATATGGATTAAGCCCTGCCTCCCTAAGCGTCTCTTGAAAAAGTGGTTGGTGTGTCCTTGGGGTACAGGAGGCCACAACTACCCTATTTAAATCATATTCCTTTATCTTCTCCTTTATGACCTCCTGGGTATCTGTAGAACAGGTATAGAGGTTATCCATGGCAAATACAACATTTGGCAATTTTTTTGCATCCTCAACCAATTCCTTTATAGAGAGGACTCCTGCTATATTTGTCCCACAGTGGCAAATAAATACACCTATCCTGGGGGGAAGCCCTGAGACATCCTTCTCTGGGACTACCTCTTTTACCCTTACAAGCCTTCCACGGGAAGGGGCAAGCAGTGTAGCTGCCTCACAGGCAGCAGCACTTGCCTCGGCCACAGTAGAGGGGATATCCTTTGGGCCATTTAGTGTCCCACAGACATAGATGCCAGGACGTGATGTCTTTACAGGCTCAAAGCTTGTATTCTCAATAAAATTATTTTCATTTAGTTTAATGCCCAGTTTTTTTGCCAAATTGATGGCATCACTTTTTGGTTCTAAGCCCACAGAGAGGACTATCATATCAAATTTTTCTTCTTTAAATTTTCCATTTTCATCTATGTAGCGAATAAGTAGGTCTCCAGATTCATCTGCAGGAAAGATGGTATGGATTCTAGACCTTATAAACCTTATCCCCTCTGACTTTGCCCTCTCAAAGTAGGCATCAAAGTCCTTACCAGCTGTTCTCATATCCATAAAAAAGATGGCCGTATCTAGTGGTTTGCTGCTATGTTCCCTTGCAATAAATGCCTGTTTTATGGCATACATACAACAAACAGAGGAACAATACCCATGGCCCCTGTTTATATCCCTTGAGCCTACACACTGAAGCCAGGCTATCTTTTTGGGCTCAGTTTTATCTGAAGGCCGCAAAAGGTGGCCCTCATAAGGGCCAGAGGCATTTAGGATGCGCTCAAACTCCATACTGGTCACCACATTTTTAAACTCACTATAACCATAGTTCTTATATACAGATGGGTCAAAACACTTACTTCCCATAGCCAAAATAATAGCACCTACATCCAAGGCTATCTCTTTTTCCTCTTGATAGAGGTCTATTGCCTCATATTTGCAGACAGGTGCACAGATCTTACACATTCTTTCATTTAAAAAGAGGCAATGGTTTGGGTCTATAAATGGTATTGCAGGAACTGCCTGAGGGGTGACAAGGTGCAGGCACTTTGTCGTACTAAAATTTTCATTGTAACTATCAGGGATTATGGTTGGACAGTAATTTATACACATCTGACAATTATTGCATTTTTCTTCATCTATATAACGGGGCCTTTTCTTAACAGTTGCCTTAAACTCCCCTGGCTCCCCCTCTAGGTCTATCAGCTCTGCCATAGTAATTATGTCAATATTTATATCCCTTTCACACTCATTTAGCTTTGGGGAAAGAATACATATAGAGCAATCGTTTGTAGGAAATGTCTTATCTAATCTTGCCATCATACCGCCAATGGTAGGCTCCTTTTCTACCAGATAGACCCTGAAACCTGCTTTAGCCAGATCTAAGGATGCCTGAACACCACCTATACCCCCGCCAATGACCATTATAGCCCCTGTTTTATTGTTTGTCCTCATTTTTAGAACCCAAATTTTAAAATGTTCATATTATGTCAATTAATCTAGTTTTGTCAACCTTAGAATAGATTTCTAATTAACGGTAAAGGAGATATGGGCAAGTTCCCTCTCAGGGCCTAGGATTTCTATATGCCATGGGCCCTTTAGATCCCTAGATATTGTCTTTTTGCTCCAGGTGCGCCACCTTGGACCATTTACAGCCAATACCGTAGTCATTATCTTTTTGTCCTTATAATACCAAACATGCCTGATCTTCTGTGGGCCCTTTGCCCCACAAACCTCTGTAAAACAATAAATTGGCAGGTTATCTTTAATAGAAAAGACAGTACCTGGATTTATTGGTTCCCTATTTTTTATACCCTTACAAATAGAGACCCTCCTTACCCACATCTTCTCCCTAAATGTCTTTATAGAAGTAACATTTAGCCTGGGGGGTTGTGACTGTAACTTTGGACCTTCTCTCAAAGAGACCTTTGCCATGGCCTCCTTTGGGATTTTCTCTTTTTTTGGTGTTATCTCTTGTTTATAAAATGGTCTTTTATAGAAAAAGCCAAGGACACAGGCCAGCAGCAGGACAAAGATACCTATATAGGCTAGATATATCTTTGGTTTTTTTGATTTTTTTGCAACAAAATGGGTAATATAAGGTATTCCTTGTTCCTGTTCGTATTGTCTTATAATCTCCTTTGCATTTAGACCTAAATAGTCTGCATAGATATGCAAATAACCCTTTGTATATGTAGAACCTGGTAGATCCCTCCACCTTCCATCTTCAATGGCCATAAGATAACGCAGTGAGATCTTTGTATCCCTAGAGGCCTCCTCTATAGAAATCTCCTTTCCTTCCCTTACCTGTTTTAATAGCGTTCCTACAGTCATTTATATATATTCTTCTACATATGGCCTTGTATTAAATACATTTAACCTTTCAAAGAGGAATTCAAACCTCTTTTCTAATGCATCGAGTATTTTCTTCTTTATCTCTTGAGGAAGTGTCCATAGCCTTTTTTTGAATGGGCCAAATGCCCTCTTTCTCATTTTGTAGATAAATTGTTCCTCTGTTACCCCTTTCCAGCTATCCTTAAACTCCTCTTTTAGGTATTCATACATCTCATCTCTAAGGTCTTTTGGTAAATTGTCATAAATTATATTTTGAAATCCTGTGGCCAGGTGTATCTCGGATGTGCCTACCTTTGGGAATCTATCAAAGAGCTCATCAGGGAGTGTTGAGGCACCGTGTTGGACTGCCCCTGATAGCCCATATCTCTCCCTTGCTATCCTTGAAATATTTTTTAGTACCTCAAAATCAAGTCTAACATTGGCCAAACGCCCATCTGGAAGGGGAATGCCACCATGGGCCGTCCCTGTCTGGACACTTATCTTGCTTATGCCTGGTAGATCCTTGCCCATTCTACTCAATGTTTTTAGATAACCTTGCATAAAGGCATCAAATTCCTCTACTGTAGAGTTTTTCCCACCAATGTGGCCAATTTCTCCCCCTACAGATATTGTAATACCATTTGGCTCAATCTCCCTAATAAATGCCGTAAGCCTAGCTGTATTCTCATAATTTTCCCTTTGTTGTTCAATGAGTGTAGGCCTGGAATAGTCTACCAAAGTAGATGCATCTATATCTATGTTATAAAAGCCAGAATCAATGGCCTCCTTTGTCAAATCCTTAATGGCCTTGAGCTCTGCCTCAGGGTCTTCTGCATACCTTTTTTGATCAAACTGGAAGTGGTCCCCCTGAATGAATAAAGGGCCTCTGTAGCCCTCCTTTATGGCCGCTATAAGGATGGCAGCTGCGTATTCGCTAGGCCTTTGATGGGTATAGACCATCTCTGACCTTGCTATCTCAAATATGAATGCGCCTATGTTTTTATCTAGGGCAATCCTAAATACCCTCCTTGCTATATCATATGTCATCCCCCTTATATTTATAGCAGGGACAGTAAATCCACCAACCTCTCCCCTCCCTATGGCCATATATAGATTGTGGATAGAGGCAGGTATAATCTTAAGTGCCTTGGCAATATCTCTAATTGAGGACATTGCCTCTTCCTTTAGCTGCCTTTCTTCACTGAAAACTGCTGTATAGATGAGATTGTCTATAACATCCCCCCTTAGCCCTTCCTCACCCATCTCTACTTTTTTAAGGGCATTGTTTAATTCATCTATATTTTTATACATTTTATAGCCCCAATTGTCCTGAAATACCCTGCATGGCCCTTAGGGCAATATCAATAAATTCCTCTAAGGATAGTCCCAGTTCACTGCATGTCTTTATCTGTTCTCTGTTTGCCCCTTTGGCAAAT
The DNA here is from genome assembly GCA_021163945.1 of Deltaproteobacteria bacterium. Classification (GTDB taxonomy): domain Bacteria; phylum Desulfobacterota; class Desulfofervidia; order Desulfofervidales; family DG-60; genus JAGGTC01. Next base: position 7,935 of record JAGGTC010000002.1, read on the forward strand.
GCCTTTTCCTTAAATCTCCTAAGTACAAATGCTGTATCTATCTTTGATAGTCTCTTTTCTGGTGTTATAAGCGCACAAGCAACAATTAGGCCAGTAAGTGGGTCTACGGCATAGAGTGCCTTATCCAACTTGCTATTTCTAGGTAGGTTGTGTATGGGATTGTGTACCTTTACAGCATAGATAATATCCTCTGAAAGCCCCATATTCTCTAGTATTTCTGCACCTATAAGGCTATGCTCCTCTGGCCTATCCTTTGTCTCTTCATAATCAATATCATGCAACAGGCCTACAATGCCCCACTTTTCTACATCCTCCCCAAACCTTTCTGCCAATGCCCTCATTACTGCCTCTGTAGCAAGCATGTGCTTTATAAGATTTTTATTCTTTACCCTCTTTTTTAGCTCCTTAAAGAGTTTTTCCCTGTCCATAGTTGATACTATAACACAAACATCATTTCATTTAAACAATTAAACTCCCAATAACATCATTAATGTCTTTAAATCCATTATTTTTCAAGTAGGACTTAATACCCTCAAGCACCTCCACACTCACCTTTGGGTTTATAAAATTGGCAGTCCCTATCTGCACTGCCTTTGCCCCTACAATGAGGTATTCTAGTGCATCCTGTGCTGTAAAAATCCCACCTATCCCAACTGTTGGGATATTTAATGTCCTTACTATATCCCAAACCATCTTTAGTGAGATTGGCTTTAGGCAAGGGCCAGAGAGGCCACCTGTAATGTTAGAGAGCCTGGGGCGCCTTGTATTTACATCTACTGCCATGGCAGGAAATGTATTTATAAGGGAGACACCATCTGCGCCAGAGTTTATGACCTCTCTAGCTATTGCCACAATATCTGTAACCTCTGGGGTAAGCTTTACAATGATTGGGAGGTCTGTAACGTTGCGGACTGCCTTGGTCACTTTGGCTGCAAGTCTTTTGTCCTTTCCAAATACCAAGCCATCCTTTATATTTGGACAAGAAATATTTAATTCTAACGCATCTACCCCACTTTTTTCCAATTTTTCAGCCAAAAGGGCATATTCTTCTATTGAATCTCCAAAGATATTGACAATGATCTTTGTGTCAATGGTCTTTAAAAATGGCAACTTTTCCTTTAAAAATCTCTCTATACCTACATTTTCTAAACCAATGGCATTTATTAGGCCACATGGTACCTCTACCAACCTTGGGGGTGGGTTTCCAGACCTCTCCTTTAGAGAGATACCTTTGACAACAATTCCACCTAGGATGTTTAAATCCAAAAATGGGGCATATTCCCTTCCATAGCCAAATGTACCAGATGCCACCAATACAGGGTTTTTTAATTTAAGGCGTCCAATCTCTACCTCTAAGTCCATATTATATCCCTTGCATCAAATACTGGCCCTTGCTCACACACCTTGAGCAGGCCCAACCTCCCCTTCACTACACACCCCAAGCATGCCCCTACCCCACATGCCATCTGACTCTCTAGGCATACCTGCAGGGGGATATCTTCCCCCTTGGCAATGTAGTAGATCGCCCTTAGCATGGGAAATGGGCCACAGGCATATATAAAGTCTGGTCTTTTTTCTCTTAGTGCCCATTTTAGGCCATCGGTTGCCAGTCCAGTTTTTCCAAGACTTCCATCCTCTGTGTAGATTATAAGATTTTTTACTATTTTTGAGATCATTTTAATTAATTCATCATCCATTTTTTGTTTGATCCCCCAAATAACGTAAAAATTGCATTGTTTTTTGATCAAAGCACTGGCCAAAAACCCTAAAGGGGCAATGCCCATCCCACCCGCTACAAGTAATAC
>JAGGTC010000154.1 GCA_021163945.1 Deltaproteobacteria bacterium
TTATCTTTTTCCAAGAAGGAAGCCATAGCCAGATATCATTTTGTTTGTTTATATCCATATAAGCCCAGGTAAGTACTGCTAAGCCCTTTGTATATTCAGGATAGGTAACCCAGATAACATCCTTATAATCAAAGCCTCTTTTTCCATGTAAGACAATCCTTTTTCTTGCTGCCCCCTTTGTCCTCTTAAAGCCTGACTTATCTATCATAATTACATCGATGTCCTCATATGTCACATCATCGGCATAACGTGTAAACTTTATATCAAACCATGCCTTCATAAGTTCATCGGCACTGGGTTTTTCAGATATCTTTGGTGGATGACAGACAGGGCCAGCCCAACAGAAGCTTATAAAAAATAAAACTAAAATGGTTGTTATAAATAAAATTCTCCTTATCATAACTTCTCCCTTCATTGAATATTTTTCTACTCAATTAACCGATTAACTGACAATGATCCACTGACCACCTTTTACCATTCTTGCCTTTCTAGTGTCTTTTCTGTAAAAAACCTCTCACTTATACCAGTATTAAACTCAGAAGATTTTATATGCACAACATCCCTATGGCCCGTTCTAAAGTTATGGACCTCCCAAAAATGCGGCCACCAACAACCATCCTCTGGATAGACATCATAACGAAAAATCTCTTTAAATCTCCTTCCGCCTCTGTCATAGTATTCATCATAGATTAAGACACCCGTCCTTTTATCCAGCCAGATCACCCTTTTGCTATAGTACCAATTTTTTCTTTTTGGATAGCCTTCTATTTTGTAACAGGGCACATTTTTACAATAGATCTTTCTATCTAAACTACTTTTGTAGCCAGGAAATATATCTTCTCCTATAAGTCTATATGTCTCATAACCATATCTTCTGGTAGTAATCTCTTCTACTGTAAACTCAGAGCCCATAAATGAGTCATCCTCTTCTGCCTGTGAGACCTTCCTTATCTTTTTCCAAGAAGGAAGCCATAGCCAGATATCATTTTGTTTGTTTATATCTAGATATGCCCAGGTAAGTACAGCAAGCCCTTTTGAGTATTCAGGATAGGTGATAATTACTACATCTTTATAATCAAATCCACGTTTTCCATGAAGGATAATCCTTTTTCTTATCCACTTTTTTGTCCTTTTAAATCCTGACTTATCTATGAAGACGACTTCACCTTTATACGTCACATCATCGGCATATCTTGTATATTTAATATCAAACCAATTCTTCATTAGTTTATCCACAGTAGGTTTTTTAGGGACCTTTGGTGGATGGCATGGCCTTTTAGAAAAATGAAGATAGGTCTCTTCAGCAAAGGATAAGCTTACAATTAAAATTGCAATGGCCGTTACAAATAAAATCCTTTTCATCTCCCCCTCCCCTAAAAAATTATCCAAACCAGCCTGAGACTGGGCTTTTACCAAAGGAAATCCCAATATGCTTTGGCTGAAGGTATTCAAAGAGCCCCCACTTGCCCAATGTCCTCCCAAAGCCGCTTTCTTTAAAACCACCAAAGGGAGTGGAGGCATCCATTTGGGCAAATGTATTTATCCATACAGTCCCACAGTGTATATCTAAGGCCATTTCCTTTGCCATTTCTATATCCCTTGTCCAAATCTGTAAGACCAATCCTGTAGGATTTTCTGATACCAAGTTTTTTATCTCCTCCCTTTTAAATGCCTTTACTAAAAGCACTGGTGAAAAGAACTCCTCATAAACCAACTTTTCCATCTCTATAATAGTAGGGGCATAAAAATAACCTCTACTTTTTATCTTTTCTCCCCCTATAAGGATTTTTGCCCCCTCTTTCTTTAATCCCTCAATTTTATTTATAAGCCCATCTAAGTGCATCCTTGACCTCAATGGCCCCATGCCCGTTAGAGGCAGTAATGGGTCACCTAGCCTTATCTTCTCTGTCTTTTTTATTAATATCTTTAAGAAGTCTCTATAAATGCCTTCTTCAATTAGGGCTATACTTGTGCCAATGCACATCTGGCCTTGCTTCATAAAGGCAGAGCCAACAATATTCTCTGCTGCCTCTTCTAGGTCTGCATCAGAAAATACCACAGCCAGGTTGGCCCCACCCAACTCACAGATTACCTTCCTTGGCCTCATGCCCTGAAACAACCTTCTAAAATTGCTATTTGAGCCGGTAAAGGAGATAATGTCGATATCTGATGATGCCAATTTCCTTCCAATGCCGGGGCCTTCCCCAGTAATTATATTGATTAACCCCTTTGGAAAATCTAAGTCATCTATGTATTTTGAAAGCTCTAATAAAGATAGACTCCCATACTCAGAGGGCTTTACAATTATGGCATTCCCTGCTGCCAAGGCGGCTGCACAGGTAAAGCCAAATGTCATAAGGGGGACATTATAAGGTAAAAATACCCCAGCAATGCCAAATGGTATATACTGGATAATGTCTATATTGTCCTGATTTAGGGAGATAGGTAAGTGAATGGTGTCTAAAAGTGAGGCATAATATTCAAAACACTGTGCTGAGAGGGGGATATCTACAAAGAGTGTCTCTTTTATAGTTTTGCCTATCTCCTTTGTCTCAAGCTCAGCCAGTGTCCTTAAATTTTCAAGGATAACTTTAGAGATACCCAAGAGTAATTCCTTTCTCTGCTTAAATGGGACACTTTCCCACTGCCTTTGCGCCAATCTGGCCCTTTTTAGGCAAAATGCCAGATCTTGCTCATCTGCATTAGGTATTTGGGCAAATACCCCTTCTGTAGCAGGGTTCTCAACCATGATTTTTTCTTCTTTCTCCCTAAACTCACCCCCGATATACATCGGATATGTCTTCATATCTCACTCCACAGGCACCTTTGCCCAGAGTTTAAATGTCCTCTCAAACACAGGAAACCACTGAGATAGTCTATTAAAATCACCCCTTATCTTTATCTTACCCTGCGTTGAGGCCACAAATGGATCAATTTCCCTATTAAAGACCTTTTTCCAAACATCTGTTTTTGCAGAGATAAGGAATTCTGCATCCCCTTCGTCCTTTGAAAATTTTGTTATCCTTCCCTGCTCATAATGAAAACAATATGTTACCTTCCTATCTGTTTCCTTTATACCAATAACAGTAGTGAGATTAAACCTCTTCCCTAGGGATTGAACCATTTCATCGCCATTTATTAAATCCACCAAACAGGCCATATGTTCTTGGGAAAACAGCTTGTATCTCTTTGATATCTCCTCCTTAGAAGACTCAACCTTTGGCACTATACTGTAGGTGAGTAGATTAAGCCTTGCCTGGGTCTCTAAAAGTTCAATTAATGAAAAGGCAGACTTAAAGTCTTCTCCTATGGCCACTACCCCATGATTTTTTAATACCACAATATCACTATTTTCTAGGGCCTTAATTACTGGATCTAATTCTGTTACTGTTGGTGTATATTGGGGGATAGCTACTACCCCTCCAAGATAAAACCTCTCTTCAAAGCTTATAGGCTCAAGTCCTTTAAAAAAATGAAAGAAGTATACGGTATGTGGAGGGTGTGCATGAATTATTACCTTCTTTTCAGAAAATTCTTGATGAATCTTTAGATGCATTTCCTTTTCAGAGGTGGGTGATTTTTCCCCTTCTATGATTTTCCCATTTATATCTAAAAGTAAGATATCCTCTTTTTCTAAGAGGCCTAAATAGGCATCATGGGCAGTGATAAGGATTTTTTCCTTTTCCACCTTTAGGGAGATATTCCCGGACTTTCCAAAAACCAACCCTCTTTTATATAACTGGGTAGCCCAAAATATAATTTTTGCCTTTTCATTCTCATAGCTCATTTTAAAATCTCCCAGGGTACAAGCTCATCTTTTGCCTCTATGGCAAGGCCTGGGTCATTGATAAATAGATTTCCATTAATGGTTGAGGCATCTTTATCTAATGGGTTTGATTCTATCCCACCTTTTAATAGTTTTATGGGTACATTGTGCAGAGAGCTCAATAGACAGGCATATAGACTACCACAAATTCCTACGGCCCCAGAAGGGGTTATCTCTTTGTAGAAAAAGAGCGTCTTTTTTATCTTATTTTTGTAAAATAAATAACCTAGCATATTGTCTGTGGCATAAATATGCCTTATCCTTGAATTTTTTAAATTTTTTGAGACAGCCAGCCCTAAGAGGTAGGGTCTCATCTCTGGTACAAGGATATATAGTCCTTTATGATATAAAAATTCTACTTTTAATTGCTCTATTGCCTCTTTAGATATCATGCCCCAGATGAGGATAAGGCTCTTTATCTCCTCTAGCTTCATATTATTCCTCAAACTTTCCTGAAATATCTATCCAGTCAGAAATAAACCCCTTGGGTGTAATGTCAAAGGCTGGATATATGGCCCTAGGCCATGAATCCCTCTTCTCTATCCACATAAATACCTCCCTTTCCTGGCGCTGCTCTATATTTATCTCTTCTATCTCTATATCCTTTGGGAATTGGATAAGGGCATAAAATGGGATATGAAAATATTTGGCAAGGATGGCCAGGGAATAGGTACCTATCTTATTTATGATATCCCCCCTTTTATTTGACCTGTCCGAGCCCACTATCACACAATTGACAGCCCCCTCTTTCATCAATATAGCCGCTTGGTTATCACATAATATCCTTACAGGGATATTTGCCCTATTTAATTCCCAGAGTGTAAGCCTTGTCCCCTGTAAATAAGGGCGTGTCTCACAGACAAAGAAGCAGGCACTCTTTCCCATCTCTTTTAGTGCCTGATAGATATAGATGAGCTCCCCATTCAAATTGCATATGGTCAAGACATTTGCCTGTGCTGGTAATAGTCCGGCCAGTTTTTTTGCCCTTTTTATCCTATTTTTTTCAAATTCCTTGACAATTCTATTTACTACCTCCCTTAAGTCCTCTTTTTCTCTGGCATATTTTTTTAAGGTCTCTGCCAGACGATCAAAATCAAATGTAGGCCTTGTCTCTTTAAATGTACTTGCCACTTCATCAATATCTTTATGTAAAACACAGGTATAAAAGAATAGCAGTACCTGACCAAAGGCCCTGGTCTTCATCTCCCCCAATACCCTTAAGGCCCCCTTAAGTGTATTTACCTTGATATATCTCTCCTCAAAGGGAAGCCTTGTCTCATCCAATACAAAAATGTTGTCTTCTTCTAATCTTACAGGGAAGCAAAGGGGACTAAGCATCTATTGCCTCAATCAATTTAAACGCCTTATCTACCATTTCCCTCTCGGCATCAAAAAATCTGATATCAAAAAAGCCCATCTCACCAGTGATAAGATTGTCACTTACCACAAGGATTGCTAAGGCCCTCCTTTTATAAAGGTTGGCTATAGTAAGGAATGGACTAGTGACCATATCCACGCCAATGGCCCCCTCTTTGATAACCCTATTTATTATCTCCTTTGTCTCCCTCAGGAGGGCGTCTGTTGTCCAAACAGTTCCATAATGCACATTTTTGCCATCAAATATACTAGAGGATGCCTCTATCAATTCCCTTTCTGCACGGGGGACAAAACCATCATTTACATAGTAGTTTGTGACCCCATCCCCCCTTAAGGCGGCCTCTGCTATTACCACATAGTCTATATCTATGTACGTTCTTAGCGCCCCACAGGAGCCAAGCCTTATTAAGACATCTACCCCGCCTTCACAGACTATCTCTGTGACCAAGGCAGCATCCGGGGCGTACATACCACCATTTCCTACAGTTATCCTCTTTCCTTTATATTCCCCTGTCCATAAGGTATAGCCAAATGCACTAAAATTTTTTATGGGATTTCCTAAAATCTCCAGACACATTTCTATTCTTTGTGGCTGTCCGCTTAAGATTCCAATCCTCCCAAGGTCTCCCTCTCTAAATTGCATGGCATTTAGTAAATCCCTAGCTGTGATATGAACATCTCTTTTCATCATAACTATACAAACACCTCCCCCTTAGTGGCTGCCCTGGCGTGGGCATCTACTGTCTCTACATAACTTCTGGCAGCAAGCCTACAGAATAAATGTATATTCTTGCTATATAAAATCCTTTGTATCCTCCCTGGTTTGCTATAAAATTCCCGATTTGCCCAAGCGGCCAGCCTGCCCAGATCCTCCCTCGTCAGGTACTTTGTCCTTACAACAGGGTGTTGAAAGTCCCACTTACTTAGGTCCCTCTCCTCAATGTAAGGTTCAACCTCAGGTGTCATGGGGATACCTGGCAGTGGGGTCATCATCTGCAGGGCTGCAATATCTGGGTCAATCTGGTCCAGCCTCTCAAATCTATCCTTAATGGCCCTTTCATCATCGTCAGGAAAACCTACCATCCATGTTATTACAGTTCCAATTTTATTTTCCCTGCATCTTATTACCGTCTCCTCTACCTCATCTACGGTGATCCTCTTTTTTATCTTCTTTAGTGTCTCCTCATCCACTGCCTCAAGCCCAAATAGACATTGAATAAGACCAGCCTTTCTTAGTTCTTTAAGCAAGTCCTTATCTCTTAAGAAATATGGGGCCCTACCCATAAAGAAGTATTTTACATTAAGCCCCCTCTTTAATGCCTCCTCAATGAGGCCTTCAATACGTGGGCGATAGACATTAAAGTCCTCATCCATCATTACTACAAACTTTGCACCAAATTTCCTCTCCAAAAGCTCTAATTCATCAACTACCCTCTTTGCAGACCTGATGCGGTAGTGTGTCCAGTCGCTGTTTCCACGTGGGTCATAATTTGTCCAACCTACACAAAACCTACAGCCATTCGGGCAACCCCTTGAATGATATGTCTCTACATAATTCCTGATGCGGCCAAATCCTATGTATTTTTCCATAGGAAATAGGTCATAGGCAGGAAGTGGCAAGTCATCTAGATTTTTGAATAAGGGGCGATAGGCAGTAACCTTTACCTCACCCCTATCCCAATAGGAAAGCCCTTTTACTGAAGGTATATCAGGGTCTTTTTTGCTTAACTCTTTGGCCAGTTCAGGCAGTGTTACCTCTGTCTCCCCATATATGATAAAGTCAAATTCTTTTGTCTCTTTTAATATTTGAGGGGCGTTTGCCCCATAATAGAATCCACCTACACATATCTTTACATCTTTGTTTTGTTGCTTAATTAGACTTGCAGCCCTCTTATAACGGGGGGCAATGGCCGCAACCCCTGTGGTCTGTAAGGCATCCCCCATGTAGATTAAATCAGGATTTATTTCATTTATGGCATCAATCATCTTCCTCTCATCCATATCCAAGGCACGGCAGTCTAGTACCTTTATCTCTATCTCTGGATACCACTCACGTAGATTGGCTGCCAATTGGGCATGATTTACATTAATTGCTATATGCCTTCCCCAGGTAACCCAACCACCAAGTGGGGGCTGTAAGAACAAGACCTTCATTTTTCCTCCTCCTTAAATAAAAATTTCGGTTTTATCAGAAGTAAAAATGTAGGAAGTAGGATTAAGGCAGAGAGCATATTTAAAAATTTTAAATATGCAAAAACACCTCCTAACTTTGCCTGAAGTTTTAGATTAGAAAATATCCAAGAAAAGCTGCCAATAGAGAGTATAGTGCCAACAAATAGTACTGCCATACCACAGGTAGTTACTGCATAAAATATAGCCTTATCTAAGGATTTCCCATTTTTTGTTTCTTCTTTAATCCTTGAGGCCAAATAGATACTATAATCAATGCCAAGCCCAGCCCCCATAGCGGCTACAGGCAGGGTAGATAGGGTAAATGGGATATTTAAGATACCAAAGCTGCCAAATGTTAATATTATGCTAAAAAGCAAAGGAATAAAAAGCAAAAGACCTCCAACTATAGAACGAAGTGCAAGGCAGACACGAAGGATAATAAGTATAGAAAGAACAGCCATATTCAACAGAAGACCTTCTTTCATAATCTCATTTGTTGCGCCTAAGATGCCAATTGGGCCACCTGCAAACTCAAACTCTACCCATGGTGTCTTATGGTGTTTTTTTATCCAATTTTTTGTTTCTGAAATAATCTCTTCTATAGTGCTACCTTTGCAGTCTTTTAGGTCTAAGCGGATATTGGCATATCTATGGGAATAATCAAAAAGGCCAGAAAATTCTCCTGGAAATGCATTATTTTCATATAAGAATAGATACTCGCCAATTGCCTTATCGCTTTCTGGTACACAAAAGTATCTTCTGTCCCCTCCAAATACTACAAAATTCATCAGTTTTATATAATCAGCCAAAGAAAGGCTATATCCTGCAGCAGTTGAGTTTTCTCTAAGATAAGTCTCAAGTCCATCCATCTCCTTCATTACATCTGCCCTTACTAACGCATTTTCTTTCTTTCCTTTCACCAATATATAATAGGGATTTGAGCCAGAAAAATAATGATTAATCTTTCTTTCTGCTATATTGTAAGGGGCATCTCTATAAAGGATAGATGTCCCAGGCTCTATCTCACCTACTGTAATATGCCTGATTCCATAAATTGAAAGAATTGAAATAGCTATAAAAGAACACATAATAACAGCAATATTTCTCTTTTTTGTATAAATACCAGCTAACCTTTCCAAAAATTTATAAGTAAATCCTCTACCGAATTCGTTTTTTTCAAATTTAGGGAGAGGGAAAATAGCAAAACAAGCTGGCATAAATCCTACTAAGGTCAAAAAGAGGCTTAAAATGCCAGATGCCCCTAAAATAGCAATGCCTCTTATAGATGGTATAGGAATAAGAAAAAGTGAGGCAAATCCCAAAAAATCTGTAAAGATTGAGGCCCTTACAGGATTTGATAAACCAGCCAATACCTCTTTAGCAACTTCTTCCTTATTTTTATATCTTTTGCTGGCCTCAAAGTATCTTTGCATAAACTGAACAGAGTGGTTAAGGGTAACAATAAAGACCATAAATGGGATGAGTATAGTAAATGGATTTATTGGGTAATTAAAAAAACTAAAAATAGAAAGGGCTATAACTACAGACATGGTAGCTGAAAAGGCTGGTAAAACAATGGCCCTTTTCTTTTTATTAAAAGCAAGAAATAATAAAATGAATGTAATAATTAAGCTAATAGCAAATATATAAAGGATAAAATGTGAATGGGTCTCAATGTAGCCTTCTAATATAGGGCGGCCACTTACATAGATATGGTGGTTTCTATCTTTGTATTTTTTAATGATCTCATTTACCTTCTTATAGATTACCCTAGAAGGGACATCCTCTTTAAATTCTGCCTGAATCAAGGTGGCCTTTAGGTCCTTTGAGACAAGTGGGCCATATACTAGTGGGTTTCTTATGATCCTCTGTTTTAGGGCCTGCCACTGTTCCTTTGTCTGGGGGACATATCTCAAAAGCCTTCTGACCTCAAAACCATCTTTGTGTATCTCAATATGCTTTATCTGCCTTGAAAATAGACAAAGTATGCGTCTTGGGTTTATCTCATCTAGGTAAGAGATCTCATCAAATATACCATATAGCTTTTCTAGGGTAATAGGGTTTAGGATAGTCCCTTTATCCACCTCAATGGCAATGTTTACACGATTTAATCCCCCAAAGTGTTTATTTAACTCCCTTTGAACCTTAACAAATGGATGATTAGTGGGCATAAAATCTGTACTTCTAGTGACTACCTTTATATCCTTTATGAAATAAAAGGAGGCGATACTTAATATAATAGGCAGGAGTAAAAACAGATACTTGTGTTTTACTACAAAGGAGGCTAATTGTTCTGTTTTCATTTTTAATAATAAAAT
>JAGGTC010000181.1 GCA_021163945.1 Deltaproteobacteria bacterium
TAATAACCTCCATCATCTACCATATAATAAAGCAAAATTTATACCAGGCCTTATGTTAAAGGCATGATAATTGCATTTTGTCATTGAGGAGGTGGATATGAGGATAGGAGAGATAATGACTGACAAGGTAGAGTATATAGACCATGAGGCAAATATTTATGAGGCTATAGAGAAGATGATTGATAAGAGGATCAGGTCTTTAGTTGTAAGGCCAAAAGATGAAAAGGATGTCTATGGGGTTATAACGGTAAGGGATATAGTCTTTAAGGTTATAAAGAAAAATCTTGATCTAGATAAGGTAAAGGTAGAAGATGTTGCATCAAAGCCATTAGTCTGTATTGATGAGGAGGTGGAGATAGAGCACGTTGTGAAACTAATGGAAAAGTTTAATATTGCAAGGATCTTTGTAACCAGAGGGAGGAAAGTAATTGGGGTTGTTGCCTTACTAGATGTTATAGTTGGTTATCTGAGAGAGAGGATAAAAGAAGGGCATCTTTAGTGTAGACACTTTGTTGACAATAAGTGTCTAAAAAAGTTACATTTTTGGGTGGGCTTTTACCTTTTTATATTGCCTGCGATTGCATTTTTTATTGCCATGCTTGCCTCCCAAGGTGGTGTCTCAGGGGCATTTCTCCTTATGCCTGTTCAAATAAGTCTTCTTGGGATTACCTCCCCTGTGGCAAGTGCTACTAACCTGGCCTATAATATAATTGCCATCCCCAGTGGGATTCAGAGATTTAGAAAGGAAAGAAGGTTTATCTTCCCTCTTGCCCTCTCTATTATACTTGGAAGTGTCCCTGGTGCATTTATAGGTGCACTTATCAGGATCAAATTTTTGCTTGATCCAAGACCATTTAAATTTTTTGTTGGCCTTGTTTTGATATGCCTTGGCTTAAGGCTGATACTGATAAAAAGGAGAAAGGTAGATGCAGTTACCGATGTTCAGATCAGATACATGTCTCTTAAAAAGGTTATTTTTTCCTTTGCCCATAAAGAATTTTCCTTTTCACCTGTTATTATCTTTCTCCTTGTCCTCTTTACCGGAACTGTTTCTGGGGCCTATGGAATTGGCGGTGGGGCGTTGCTTTCTCCTATTTTGATCTCTGTATTTTTCCTCCCACCCCATGCCATAGCCAGCTCAACCCTTACAGGGACATTTACCACCTCTATAATGGGGGTATGTTTTTATTATATGCTGGGCTATTCGCCCAATTGGAGGGTTGCCATCTTGTTTGGAATTGGCGGTATGCTGGGTATGTATGTAGGGGCAAGAACACAAAAATATATACCAGAAAGGGCTATCAAATTTATCTTGGCTATTCTTATATTTATCCCTGCCCTAAAGTATATCTTTTCTTATTTTTTGCAGTAAAACGATTTTATCTCTTTTTTAAAAAAACTAATTGCAGAGACGATATCTACCGAAGACAACATTTGTAAAAGGTCGTTTTTAGTTTCCTTAATAATTGCTTCAGCATTTTCTGCAACATGATCAAAAAAGGCTAAAACATATTCCCAATCCTCTAAAAGGGCCTCCCTTTGTATAGCCTTTTTATAAAGGTGTAAAAAATTTGGTAATTTTCTCTTTATAAATAGAGTTGTTAGGTCTATTATGTCCTTTGCCTCTCCTCTAGAAATAACAGAGGCAATTTTGTTTATAGAAATATTATCTAAGGTATCTAATCTAATTTTTGTTTGAGAACAGACAATAATTGGCCTTTCTTCGTCGGAAGAGAGGTGATCAATGACAAAATCAACTTTTATATCACCTATCTTACAGGAATAAAACGTCTCTGTTACAGCGAATGTTTGTTGTGGCTTAAGTACGTTTTCTAGTAAGGCAGAGAGTTCTTTAAGATCTAAGGATTGCTTAATGGTGAAAAAATCTAAATCCCTTGATCGTCTATGTCCAAGGTAGAATACCGATAGGGCAGTACCACCAGTAAAAAAGAAGTCATCAAATACTTTAGGTAAATTGAATATTTTCAGAAGTAATTCCCTCTGCCCTTTAGTAGCATAGGCAAATACTCTTTCTTTTATTTTCCCATTTTTTGAAGGTTTTGTGCTACTCTCTGCCATGCCCTGATTCTTATTGGATTTTTTAGCCATAATTTAAATTTCCGAATACCATTTAAAATCTCTTTTGAACTAAAAAAATAGTAGCCTTCAGCACAATTGCCTCGTTCTAAGAAACGAAGAAGGATACAATTAAATTGCCTTCTTGCATTCCAGTCACCATTTTGGGCCTTTTTTCTTAAGGTATTTAAATATTGAATAAACTCTTCATAATCCATCTTTTTAATTTTTTCATTGTCCCAGAAGATTGTATTAAATCGAAAATAGCGAAATGGTCTAAATCGCATAGTTAAAGATATAGCATATTTAATTCATTTGGCAAATAAGAGCTTGCAGGAGTTTTTGTTTACTAGTATCCTTAAAAAAATTTTATAGGAAATGGAGGCTTATATGAAGGCAGAGGAGATAATGAATAAGAGGATAGAGTACATAGAATCTGATGCAACTGTATATGATGCCATAGAGAAGATGGTTGATAGAAGAATTAGGTCTTTGGTAGTAAGGCCTAAAGACGAAAAAGATGTCTATGGGGTTATAACAGGGAGGGATATAGTCTTTAGGGTTGTATATAAGAATCTTGATCCAAATAAAATAAAGGTTGAAGAGATTACGTCAAAGCCATTGGTTTGCATTGATAAAGACATGGATATAGAGCATGTAATAAAATTGATGGAAAAGTTTAACATTGCAAGGATCTTTGTATGTGAACAAAAGAAAATCCTTGGGGTTGTTTCCCTCTTTGATGTTATGGCCGGTTCATTGATAAAAAGGGCAAGGAGGGGACATTTTGCTTAAAAGGCTATTTTTTGGTGGAAAGATAGAGCAAGAGGTTATAGAGAAAATAAAGAGGCACATAAAAATCCTTTGTTCTGCTTGTGAAACATTTAAGACTGCAATTGAGAAGAGGGATAAGAAAATGATGTTGGGCGTTTTTGATTTAGAAAGGGAAGGGGATATTATAAGGAGAAAGATCATTTCAAATATCTATGAAGGGGCATTTTTGCCATTTTTGCGTCCAAGCATATGCAAGCTTGTTGAAATAGTAGATGATACCATCGATTTGGTGGAAGATGCCGCCTTTGAATATACAGATTCAGAATTGGATAACGAAACAAAGGAAGATTGCATAAAGATTGCGGATATGAACCTAAAGATGTGTGAGATATTTTTGATTGCCTTTGAATCACTGCTCAAGGGAGAGGACTTAAGAGAGAAGAACTTGGCCATTAGGATCTATGAGAAAAAGATTGATGAGATAAAATTTGATTTGATAAAAAGGCTTAAGACAAAGGAGGTAAAGAGTTTTTGGGAAGGGAAGATGATCTCAGATTTTATATATCATCTAACAAATATAAGTGATTTGATTGAAGATGCTAGTGATTATTTACAAATAATAAATGTAAGCCTAAGATGAATGATAAATCCGATACCAATTATAGCCTGTGGTCTGATAGCCCTTAGTATCGGTTCAAATGATACATCCAATGCACTTGGAATATGTGTAGGGTGCGAGATAATAAGGTTTAGAAAGGCCGTATTTTTATTTGGATTCTTTGTCTTAATTG
Organism: Deltaproteobacteria bacterium; assembly: GCA_021163945.1. Classification (GTDB taxonomy): domain Bacteria; phylum Desulfobacterota; class Desulfofervidia; order Desulfofervidales; family DG-60; genus JAGGTC01. Next base: position 3,642 of record JAGGTC010000181.1, read on the forward strand.
GGATAACATTACAAGGTGGGAGGGTGATGAGGACTGTTGGAAAGGAAATCTTGGAGATAAATTTATATATTGTAAGTATATCTCTACTTGTATCTGCAATTTTGGTCATTGTTTCAAATTGGTGGAGATTGCCAGTCTCAACCCATCAGGTAATAATTGGGAGTTTGACAGGCTCTGGAGTGGCATTTGGAGTAGGTATAAACCTTGATTCCCTTTTAAAGATCCTTTTATCATGGGCCATATCCCCATTTGGTGCCCTCTTCCTCTCAATAATACTCTATAGGATAATGGAAAAGACCCTCTCAAAACTGCCTTTTTTCCAGATTGAAAGAATTCTTAAGATCTTATTGCTCATAAGTAGTGTTTTAATAGCCTATAATACCGGAGCAAATGAGCTTGCAACTGTCCTAGGCCCTATTATCCACTCTGGCCTGATAGACCAAGGATGGGCATCGCTAATGGGCTCCCTCTTTGTATTGTTTGGCGCTGTGCTTCTAAGCCATAGGGTTATAGAGACCATCGGAAAAGGGATAACGGCACTAGACCCCTATTCAGGGTTTGCAGCACAGTTTGGTGCAGGTGCCTGCGTCCTCCTCTTTACCTGCCTTGGGATGCCAGTTTCAACAACATATTGCATAATTGGTGGGATTAGTGGTGTTGGCATTTCAAAGGGGATTGGTACTGTAAGGATTGACCTGATTAAGAAGATAGCCCTAAGTTGGCTCTTAACACCACTTTTTTCATTCTTAATTTGTTTTATAATTATTTCAAGTTTGACAAATGGTTAATATTGTACTAAAGAAAATCTAAAATTTGTGAATATTTTTATGTCCTACGAAAGACTAACAGATAAGGAATTTTTAGACCTCATTTTTTCTAAAGGTGATAAGTTGGGAGAGGATTTTCTAAAAGAGGCAAGAAAGAGAAGGGATTCCATCCTCCCTTATCTTAGAGATATAGTCTTAGATGAGCGGAATTATCAAAGGGAAGATGAGGGATTTTGGGGGGTAGTTCATGCAGTTCACCTACTGGGGATTCTTGAGGATAAGGAGGGAATAGAGGCACTTTTTAGCGCCCTTGAGTACTCAGACAAATACAATATCAGTTGGATTTGGGAGGCGCTGCCTGAATGTTTTCTCAGGATTGGAAAGACATCATTACCAAAACTGATGGAATATTTAAAAAATAACAATGATATTCCAAAGAATTTAACTGTGATGGAGTCTATCTGGAATCTTTATGAGAGGTTTCCCGAAGAGCGCTTACACATTGAGAAATTTTTCCTAAATCTACTGAATGATGCATCTGTAGACCCAGAGATAAAGGGGTATATTATTGCAGACTTTGCCAAGATGGGAAGAAGCGACTTAAAGCCCTTATTTGATAGGCTTTTTGAGAGGGGAGAGATAGACCTTAAAACCGTCACCCCCAATGATATTGATAATTTCCTAAAACAAAGACCTGAAATGCCTACATTTATAGTAGAGATTGAAAAATTCTATAGCAAGGAGGCTATAGAGGAGAGGCAAGAGAGGTGGAGGGAAGAAAAGGAATTGGAGTTTATTGATTTTCTGTTGGAAAATTATAATAAGATTGGGAGGAATGAACCATGTCCATGTGGGTCTGGTAAGAAGTTTAAGAAATGCCATCTGCCCATCATTGAGGCCAAAAGGAGGGAACTAGCAGAGACAAGAGAAAGACTAAATAAACTAATGGAAAATGCAGCAGTAATCTCTGTTTTAAAAGAGACAGAGATGAAAATGAGACAAATCCTGGCCAAACAGGATAAGGCCTATCTATTTAAAGAGATAGAGAAAAATATAATTGAGGCCGCGAGGGCCTCAAATGAAGAGTTTATTGAGAGGGGCATGTCATACTATCTTCAGCCAATATTTGATAAACTTGAATTTCAAAACGAAAATGAGGCCGAAGAATTTTCAGGATTCTTAATGGATTACTGGAATGCCATCATCTACTTGTATAAGGGATTTGGAGATTATAGCCACTAAAAATCTATTTCTTTGGTAGCTTTTCTTCAACAAATCTTTCCCCTGCCTCAGAGATCTTATATAGTCCTTTCTTTTCACCCTTTATCACAAAACCACGCTTACTTGAGGCATCCCAAATGGCCTGACTATATTTTTTAGGTACTGGCAGTCTAAGTGTCTCATAAAGATCTTTTATATCCGTTGTTGTAAATTCCTCTTTTCCTTTAAAATGTTTTAGGTAATAAGCAAAGACCGTTACAGTAGCTACTTGGCTCTTTGGTTTTTTTTCATTATAAAATTTAAGCAGCTCCTCCTCAGGGATCTTCTCAACCTTCTCCTTTTCTAATTCAGGCATCTTTCTTTTCTTAACCGGTCTGGCCTCCTTAGTCTTGCCCCTAAGATACGGCATCAATTCATTTTTCAGATACTCCCACCCCTCCCTTACAAGGGATTCAGGCCCTTCAATGTTAAAGGTAGTCCCTGCAAAATTTACCTCGATCTTTGCCCTTTCTTCCGCCTTTTCCATCTTTTCCTCCATTTTTTTTATTTTTTAATCATTTTAATGCATCTTATAATTACACGCAATACCCAAATTGATTTCTGGCCTAGGTTTTATCCCTTGATTTCCTCAGTGCCTTTTTCTACAATATTAATTGATGTTTACTGTTAAAGAGGTCTCTAACAAGAAACAAAGACGACATTTTTTGGTATTTCCCTGGAAGGTCTATAAAGATTACCCCTCTTGGGTGCCGCCTTTACTGTCTGATGTAAGTTTTTGCCTGGATGAAAAAAAGAACCCCTTTTATCAGCATGCCCAACATAAATTATTTTTGGCCTATGATAGAGATGAGGTAGTAGGTCGAATTGTGGGTATTATAGATGAAAATAATAATCAATACCACCATGAGAAGGTGGGTTTTTTTGGTTTTTTTGAGTGTTTACCAAGGTTTGAGATAGCAAAGGCCCTCCTAGATGCTGTCAAGGACTGGATAAAGTCACAGGGCATGAATACAATGCGTGGCCCTGTTAATCCATCTATGAATGAGACCTGTGCATTTCTTGTTTCTGGTTTTGATGACCCACCATATTTTATGATGTCTTATAATCCTCCATACTATCCAAAATTTATGGAAAAATATGGCCTTAAAAAGAAAAAGGATTTACTTGCCTATGAGATTGACTTACCCTCTCCTTTTATGGCCAAAATCATCCCCCTGGCCAAAAAAATAGAAAAGAAGTACTCTCATATCAAGGTACGTTCTATAAACATAAAACACTGGAGAGAAGAATTAGAGAAGATACAAGAGATTTATAATAATGCCTGGTCAGAAAATTGGGGTTTTGTACCTATGACTGAGGCAGAAATCAATGTCATGGCAAAGAGGTTAAAACCATTAGTCATACCTGAATTGGTATTTTTGGCAGAGATAAGAAATGAACCAGTAGGTTTTGCCATGTTTTTCCCTGATTATTACCAAATATTACGCCACTTTAATGGGCGTCTGCCACCATGGGGGTGGCTCAAGATACTATGGCTCAAAAGACATATAAATCGAATAAGGGTAATGACTATGGGCATCAAGAAACACTATCGCAACATAGGCATCCCTATACTCTTCTCATATCATGCAGGAAAGGCCTTAGAAAATGCCCCCTATCGCCGTTTAGAATTTTCTTGGATATTGGAGGATAACCTACCAGCTATTAGGGCAGTAGAGCTTACTGGTGCCAAGATGAGCAAGGTATACCGCATCTATGAACAACCTATATAAAAAATGAAGGCATTGGTCACAGGAGGGGCTGGATTTATAGGGTCAAATTTGGCGCTGACCCTAGAGGAGATGGGATGGGAGGTGGTTGTCTTGGATGACTTCTCTTCTGGTCATTTTAAAAATTTATTGGGATTTCGTGGAGATGTAATTGCTGAGAGCATATTGACTGTAGACCTCTCTTACTTTGATGGTTTTGATGCCATCTTTCATCAGGCAGCCATTACTGATACTACACTTATGGATCAAAAGAGGATGATGGAGGTTAACGTAGAGGGCCTCAGGCGTCTTCTATCCTTTGCCGTAGAGAGGCAGATCCCTTTCATTTATGCATCCTCTGCAGGTACCTATGGCCTATCACCGGCCCCCCAGAGGGAGGAAAAGGCAGGCAGGCCTGCAAATATCTATGGATTTTCTAAGTGGATAGGGGATTGTGTAGCAAGGAAGTACATGAGCAAGTGCAGGTCACTGGTAGTGGGACTTAGATACTTCAATGTCTTTGGGCCACGTGAACAGTATAAGGGTAAAATGGCCTCAATGGTATGGCAACTGGCCCAGCAGATGTTAAGTGGAAAAAGACCGAGGATCTTTAAATGGGGGGAACAAAAGAGGGATCAAGTATATGTAAAGGATGTAATAAGGGCAAATTTATTGGCACTTGAATCAAAGGAAAACGGAATTGTCAACATTGGCACTGGAAAGGCAATAAGCTTTAATCATATCATTGAGGTCTTAAACAAGGTATTGGGTACAAATTATGCCCCAGAGTATTTTGACAACCCATATATAGGGTTCTATCAGGAACATACAGAGGCAGATCTGACCTTGGCAGAAAGACTACTTGGCTATAGACCAAGATGGTCATTTGAAGAGGCAGTAAAGGACTACATAGATTGGATAAGGAATAATGAAAAGATTTTTGATTAATCTACTAATTTTAATCATTTTGGGTTGTGGCTATCATTTTGAGAGGAGCTATCTCAAGTCAGTCGGCATCGACAATATTTATATAGAACCTTTTAAAAATAAAACCCAGGAAAGGGGATTGGAAAATAAGATTAGTAATGCCCTTGTCTATGAATTCAATATGGATAAAGAGGCATCTATCACAAGGAGAGAGGAAGCACAGGCAATTTTGACGGGAAAAATCATCTCTTATGAGGTCTATACAGTGGCCTATGGAAGGGAGGACTATACGGCTACCGGTCGGATTATCCTGAGGGTGGAGGCAGAATTAAAGAAGAAGGGGACTAATAATGTTATCTGGAAAAATGAGTTGACTGATCAAGAGGAGTATATGGTAAGTAGTGATCTAATCCAGACACAGAGATATAGAAATGAGGCCTTAGACCGCATTATACAAAGAACTGCTGAAAGAATACATGATCAGATATCAACTGGGTTTTAAATACTAATATCTCCTGTAACCTTTAGCCTGTCTGCCTCTAGATGGACGGGCCTCGTCAACCCTTAAGGTGCGCCCCTTGAATTCAGAGCCATTTAGTGCCTCTTTTGCCTGTTCTGCCTCTGATTGATTAGACATTTCAACAAATCCAAAGCCTCTGCCCTCGATTATATTGACATCTCTGACCTCACCATAACTGGAAAATAGCTCCCTCAATTGCTCATTTGTTACAGAGTAACTGAGGTTTCCCACATAGAGTTTACTACTTTGCATCTTATCCCCTTTTTTGGATTTGCCACGCTTACGTACCTACTGCCTTTTCCAACATATTGAGTTGACGACTTAGGCGGGAGACCTTTCTTGCGGCATTGCGACGGTGGATGACCCCTTTGGAGGCTGCCTTAAATATTATAGGAATGGCCTCGGCCATAGCCTTTTTTGCATCCTCTAATGATTTGTTGCTAATAGCCAACCTTACCTTTTTGATTACATTTTTTACCCTTGTCTTATAAAAACGATTACGCATGCGGCGCTTCTCATTTTGCCTTAGCCTCTTTTTAGCAGACCTACAACGTGGCATCTTTTTACTCCGAAGGGGCTTTATATCACAAAATCATTTTCTGTCAACCCAAATTTTGAAATTTTTTAGATTGGGGGTTGACTAAAATTTTATTTTGGGCTATATAAACCCGCTTAGAGGGTATTATGGATCACAGATTATTTTATTATTATTATTTTGTAGTGGGTTTGCCCACTGTTACTGTCTAACCAAAAAAGGATAGACGGCCGTGGGCAGACCAGAACGGCGCCCACGGCTTGGGTATG
>JAGGTC010000128.1 GCA_021163945.1 Deltaproteobacteria bacterium
TACCCTTTAAAAGGCTTATATACTGGCCTCGCTATCCCAATCTTGACCTTGAATATTTTGATGCACTGCTAAAATGCACAGCTATTGAGTTAAAAAACGCAAAAAAAATAGCCTTTGAAATAAGCAAATATACCCATGCGCCTATTATTACCTTACACAATGCCACTATGGGTGCCCCATCTGGTTGGGGGATTCCGTCCTTCAAGTCACAGCTAAAGGAAAGATATGATAAATGGCTTAAAAAAGTCATCAATAAATGGATAGAAATAAGGCAATTAGAGGAAAAAAACATAAAGGCAATAGTAGATACATGGCTTAATCGGATGATAAAAGAACGCATATTATTTAAGTTATATCAATTAAATGCCAATCTAGAGTTGACCGAGGGTGATAAAAAGCCATATTTAGAGGCAATATCTTTATGTTCTCGTATTTTATCCATAGAAGATTTTGATATTTTAAAAAGGGCCAAGTTTGCTCAGCTCTTTATCCCAAACGATATCCTCATAGAGGACATCTTTGCATTGATTAAAGTATATTTATCAGAAACTTGTCGGATGAGGGAATTGCTATCTCTGTTAGCAGCTATAACCTCTGTCAGCAAAGGAATATGTGTCATTCCTGTAATTGACAAGTTTATCCGCTCAAGCTATGGAGGGAGAGACATTGCTTATGCCAAGATGTTTTTTGAATTTATCAAATCTTTTAATGATAAAGTGATATTTTTGCTCTTTGATGAGACCATACACCCAAAAGGACCAACATTAAAAGAGGCCATAAGGGCATTAGACAGAACAATAGGGGTAAGGGGCCTAGGTGTCTATGGTCATGGTGAGAGGGATATGATAGGGGAGATTACAAAAATGTACCCCCACTATTCGATATTTGTATTGTCTAATCATCATAATAATTCTTTGCCTAAATCTTTTAATAGGCTTATAGAGGACTATGATATTAATTACTTAGATTGGAGGGGATATCACCCTGGTTGGAGGGATGGCCTAGGCATTTTGTTTGAGGGGACAAGGGTAGCATTTTTGACAGAAAAGGAAATAGAAGATGAAGTTGTCTTAACCGATGCTGGGCCCATGAGGTTAGGGGTCTATTTTAGAAAGAAATTGAGGGAATATGCAGGTATACATGATATAAAAGACCCATTTTGGACATTTTATAGTATTTTAGCCAATTTAGTTTGAATTATAGGCCTCTTTATATTTTCTCTTATACTCAATATCTCTTCCTTTATAGCAAGGAATGTATCCACTATGTTTGGATCAAATTGCTTTCCCCTTTCTTCTTTGATAATAGAGATTGATTTTTCAATAGAAAATGCTGGCTTATAAGGTCTTTTTGAGGTTAGGGCATCAAAGGCATCTGCCAAAGAGACAATCCTTCCTTCTATAGGGATATCCTCTCCCTTTAGCCCTTGTGGATATCCCTTTCCATCATAACGCTCATGGTGGGTCAAGGCAATAACTTTGGCTACCTCTAAAAGCTCAAAATCTGAATTGGAAAGTATCTGTGCCCCTATAATAGTGTGTTTTTTCATAATCTCCCACTCTTTGTGTGTAAGTTTTCCTTTTTTTAATAGAATATGGTCAGGGATTCCTATCTTCCCTATATCATGCATAGGGCTAGCATATAAAATCAATTCTACTTCATGAGGGGACATACCCAGGTTTTTGGCAATGGCAGCAGAGTATTCACTTACCCTCTTGATGTGGGCGCCTGTCTCTATGTCTTTAAATTCGGCGGCCATTGATAGTCTGTGAATGATCTCAAGCTGGCTCTTTTTCAGCAATTGATGGGCCTTTCTTAATTGAGCAGTCCTCTCATCTACCATCTCTTCTAGGTGTGCCTGATATTCTTTGACCTTGAGCTCAAGCTGTCTCTTCTCTAAGGCCTTTTCGATGGATAATTCCAATTCCTCAAAATTGATGGGCTTAATAAGGTAGTCATAGGCACCTGCCTTGAGGCAGTCTATTGCCATTTGGATTGTCCCTACAGCCGTAAGCATAATGGCTGCCAGATCAGGAAATTCTCTCCTTACCCTTTTAAGAAGCCAGATTCCATCTTCACCTGGCATAAGAATATCAATGATAATAAGGTCATATGGGCGCCTTCTTAGCTCTAGGATTGCACTCCTTGCATTTGCTACAGAACGGGAAAAATAACCCTTATTCTTTAAGAATTCAGTAATTACCTGGCGCACAGAGACCTCGTCATCTACTGATAAAATGCGGGCTTTATACATTTAAGGCATCATAAACAATATCTTTTAGTTCATTTATGCTAAATGGTTTTGGCAGATTTAATGCCCCTGTCTTTTCTAAAAAGGCCTGTGTTTCCTTGTTTAATATATCACCTGTAATGAATACTATCCTTTTTGCCAAATTTGAATCAATCCTTTTTATCTCCTCATAAATTCTACTTCCATCCATACCAGGCATCTTTATATCGGTGATAATGACATCTGGTCTATTTTTCTTCAAAAACTTTAATGCCTCCACCCCACTTGATAGGGTTTTTACAAGATGACCTTCGGCAGAGAGTATTTGTTTAATAAGTTCACAGATGTTCTTTTCATCATCTATAACCAGGATAAGCTTCTTTGATAGAACAGGCGTTGGCCTTTTATCTACAATTTCTTCTTCCTTTGGTAAAATTATAGGGAGTTCTATAGTAAATTTTGCCCCCTTATCAGGGTTGTTAGAGGCATAGATTGTGCCCCCATGTTCATGGATGATACCATAAGAGACAGAGAGACCCAGGCCAGTTCCCCTTTGCTTTGTTGTAAAGAATGGGTCAAAGATGTGGGTGAGGTGTTCCTTTGGGATGCCTGGCCCATCATCCTTTATCTCAACAATAATCTTATTTCTCTTTTTATCAACCCTAGAAGAGACAAAGATAGTCCCCCTTTCCTTAACCTGCCTTATGGCCTGTTGTGCATTGATAATGAGGTTTAAAAATACCTGTTGCAATTGTTGGATATCGGCCATAGTAGCCGGTAGAGGGGATAGCCTTTTGACTACTCTTATATTATCCACTTTTAATTCATATGCCCTTAAATCAAGGGCCTTTTTTAGTGCCTCATTTACATTTGTAAGGCTTTTCTCTGGCCTTTTTCTCCTCGCAAATGTTAGTAGATTCTTTAAAATCTTAGAGGCCCTCTCTGCCTCATTATGTATCTTTTTTAAATAATCCCTGATCTCTGGAGGATAGTCCCTTGCCAAGAGAAGCTGAGAGAATCCAATAACAGAGGTAAGGGGATTATTTACCTCATGGGCTACACCTGATGCAAGCAGGCCTACAGAGGCAAGTTTTTCCCGTTGTCTCAAAATTTCCTCTAGATTCCTTTCTTCAGTAACATCCCTTACAATAAGAATTACACCATGCTTTTCCTCTTCATAGGGTATATATTGTGTCTTTATCTCACAAATCCTCTCCTTACCATTTTTTATAATCCTCTCCTCTACCTTTTGGTAACCCTTTTCTTTTATGGTCTTATCAACAAGTCTAAACAGGTCAGGCATTTTTCTTAAATCCTTAGAAGGCAGGAGGCAGTTGAAGGCATCATTTGAGGTAAGGACCTGCCCCTCCTCAGAGATAAATGCCACTGCCTCATCCATTGCATTAAATATCGATTGAAGACGAAGGGACTCCTTTTTGATTATCTCATTTAATTTGGCAACGGCAAGGCTTGCTTGACTCGCAATGGATCTGAGTAGATTTATTTGTTCCCTTGTAAAGTGATGTTCCTTATGACTTACTATATACAGAATACCTAGTGTTTCTTTATCATAAGTTAGAGGTATCCTAAAATAAGAGGAGATCTTCCCATCTATAGGGGGATCTTTTTCGTTGTATATAGGACTATATAATTCCTTTTCACTACCAAGTGGCAAGCGGACATCTGCCAATTTGGAAAATGCCTTCTTTGCCCTCTCCTTTGCCCTCTTTAGAAATCTCTTTGAGACAGGGTGACAATATTTTATGATAATGTCTATTTTCCCACCCCTCTTGATAAGGGAGATGGCCAGGTCATAGTCTATGACCCTCCTTAAATTCTCTAAGATGATGTGAATTACCTCATAAAGGTCCAGGCTATAGCCAATCCTTTTAGAGAGTTCATAGAGTATCTCTAAGTGATATGTCCTCTCCTTTATGCGTTCTTCTAGGAGCCCATAGACTGCCTCATTGCTTAAGACGCTTTTTAATACCTCCCCTGCCTCAAAAAGTAGGTGTTGCTCAAAGGCAGAGAATCCATCTTTTTCCTTCTTTAGAAAGGAAATAAATCCCAACATCTCTCCATATATGGAGCGGATGGGTACAAAGTAGATGGTCCTATATGCCCTTAGATACTTATAATTTATAAGAAAAAATTGACTTCTTTTTGCATCTGGGATATAGGCCGTCTTAAGGCCTTCTATCTCCCCTAAAGAGAGATAATCAATGAGATGACCTGAGAGGTAATCTGTCCTTATCTTATGAAAAAATCCAAAAATCTTTCCCTCAACCTTAAACCCCCTTTTTATCTGGGCAGTGCAGGCCCTATCAAATTTAACAAGATTCCTTATAACAGAGAATATCTTCTTATAATCATAGGGGAAGGTCTGGGTTGATATTGTTTCTATGAGTCTTGTTAAGCCCTCCTGGATCTTTGCCCTTATCTGATAGAGCATCTTTTCACAAATAACAAGCTCTATCCCTTTATCCTTGATGAGGAGAAAGTGTGTATTATCCTTTTCAAATGCCTCTTCAACCTCTTTAATCCTGCTTTCCCAACAAAGGACAGGGACAGAAAAGGAGTCTAATAAGTCCTCTAATATCCCATCCCTTTGAATCTCTATTAATAGACCAAGGTGATAGACCCCATATATCCTCCCATTTTCAAGTACAAGTATGTGGAGGTCTGGGATATTGGGTAGGCGACTTAAGACCTGGGACTTGTATTCAGTAGAATCAACAACATAATAGTTCTTTGGGCCTAAAAAGATATCCTTTACCCTTAGATCCTCAAATCTCATCTTCTACTTCAATAGTAATCTCTATGTCAAGGGAGATAGTATCCCTCTTATTCATTATAGGTTTTATATATCTTAAGATAAAATTTATTATCTTTTCTTTCTCAATCTTTCGCAGGTCTGACTTTCTAATGAACACACATCCTATAACCTCATCCTCTATCTCAATACCCAAAAACTGCTCAGGTGTGAGGAATTGAATGGCCCTCTCTAAGGCCCTCTTCCCTATAGGGGCATCCCTTCCTACAACAAGACCATCCTTAAAAGGTGGTAAATTAAATTGCCTCCCCCTTGCCCTTATTATAGTAGTTGTCCTTTCCATATTTACCCCTTATCTTTTCGCTTAATTTTAACACAATGACATAAAGCTGTCATCTTATATGGAAGAAAAATTTTAATAATTGTGTTCTTGACAACCAAATCGATTGTGCTATCTTTTCGTTTACTATGAAGAACAAAGACTATAAGGATACACTAAATCTCCCCCATACTAGTTTCCCTATGAAGGCCAACCTTACTCAAATAGAACCCAAGATCTTAAAAATGTGGGAAGACAATAATCTTTATCAATTGATGCAAGAGACATTTAGAGGAAATCCCTTATTTATATTACACGATGGCCCACCTTATGCAAATGGCCATATCCACATGGGGACCGCCCTAAACAAGATACTAAAGGACTTTGTTGTCAAATCTAGGCAAATGATGGGTTTTCATTGCCCTTATGTGCCTGGTTGGGACTGCCATGGCCTGCCCATTGAACACCAAGTAGATAAGCTATTAGGAAAGAAGAAAGGGGAAATGGACAAGCTGGCCATTAGAAGGCATTGCCAATCTTATGCAGAAAAGTATGTCAATATCCAGTGTGAGGAATTTAAGCGCTTAGGGGTCAGCGGAGACTGGAAAAGGCCTTATTTGACCATGGACCCCAAATACCAGGCGACCATTGTCAGAGAATTTGGTAAATTTGTTTTAGATGGTAGCGTCTATAGAAGTAAAAAGCCCGTTTATTGGTGTCCGCACTGCAAAACGGCCTTGGCAGAGGCAGAGGTTGAATATAAAGAGCAGAGGGCACCTTCCATTTTTGTAAAATTTCCATTAATTTCTAAGATTTCTGATAAATACCCAGTCCTTAAGGGAAATCAAATCTATGTAGTCATTTGGACCACTACACCATGGACACTCATCTCAAATTTGGCCATTGCCCTAAACCCAGAGTTTGATTATGTAGCCGTTAGGGTAAATGGAGAAGTATTAATCCTTTCAGAAAGGCTCTGTTCTTTATGCATGGAGGACTTTGGTTATAAAGATTACAAGATATTGACAAAGGTCTCTCCAAAATACCTTAAAGGCAAAAGGTGTAAGCATCCATTCATAGACAGGAAATCCATTATTATCCTGGCATCCTATGTAACTTTAGAGGCAGGCACAGGCTGCGTACACATTGCCCCTGGCCATGGGCAGGAAGACTATGAAAGTGGCCTTTCCTATAATCTGGAGATCTATTCCCCTGTAGATGACAATGGGTGCTTTACCGAGGATGTCCCCTTTTTTGCAGGAAAATTTGTCTTTGATGCAAATCCATTAATCAATGAAAAATTAAAAGAGGTTGGGGCATTGATTAAAGAAGATACCATTGTCCACAGCTACCCTCATTGTTGGCGCTGCAAGCAACCAGTGATCCTCCGTGCCACAGAGCAGTGGTTTATTTCTGTGGAAAAGAAAAGGCTCAGAAAGAATGCCTTAGAGGCGATTGAAAAGATAAAGTGGTTTCCGCAAAGGGGGAAAGAGCGCATGGGGGCTATGTTGGCACAGCGCCCTGATTGGTGTATTTCACGCCAGAGGGTATGGGGTGTGCCTATTACTATATTTTATTGCAAAAATTGTGGAAATTTTGTTGTAAATAAAGAAATTATTGATTATGTAGCCAGCTTGATAGAAAGGGAGGGCGCAGACTGTTGGTTTATGTATGATGCCAAAGAATTGCTCCCACCCAATACCACATGTCCTCATTGTGGAGGTACAGAGTTTGATAAAGAATCAGATATATTAGATGTATGGTTTGACTCTGGGGTAAGCCATATAGCCATTTTGGAAGAACACCCTTATTGGCAAGACTTAAGTTGGCCAGCAGATTTATATTTAGAGGGCAGCGACCAACACAGGGGTTGGTTTCAATCTTCCTTACTTACCTCAATAGGCATAAAGGGAAAACCCCCCTATAAGGCAGTACTTACCCATGGTTTTGTGGTAGATGAGCAGGGAAAGAAGATGTCAAAGTCTTTAGGAAATGTTATTTACCCCAAGGATATAATTGATAAATATGGTGCTGAAATCCTAAGGCTTTGGGTAGCTGCATCTGACTACCAAGATGATATCAAACTCTCCTCCAGAATCCTAAACCAACTTACAGATGGATATAGGAAGATCCGCAATACCCTAAGATTTATCCTAGGAAACCTTTATGACTTCAAGCCAGAAAGCCATTTTATACCATATGAAAGGCGTCAGGAGATTGATAAGTATATCTTGCACTGCCTTCAATGTCTGATTACCCGTATAAGGAAGGCCTATAAAAATTATCAATTCCATATTGTTTACCACAGTCTACACAATTTCTGCACAGTAGACTTAAGTGCCTTTTATCTGGATATAATAAAGGATCGTCTTTACACATTTTATCCAGATTCTATAGAAAGAAGGGCTGCCCAAACTACACTGTGGGAATTGATTGAGGTGATTGTAAGGCTTATGGCCCCTATCCTTGCCTTCACAGCAGAGGAGATTTGGCAATGTTTACCCTATATAGAAGGGTGGCCAAAGAGTGTACATTTGACAAAGTTCCCTGATGTCAAGCCTGAATATGAGGATGAGGACTTAGAAAGGCGCTGGAGGGAGCTCTTGGCCATACGTTCAGAGGTTAATCGGGCCCTAGAGAGGGCACGCCGCAATAAGCTAATTGGTCATTCCCTAGATGCAGAGGTAATTATACAGCCCTCACTTACATCAAAATCCATATTAGAACGATATCTGAAGGATCTGGCTACTATCTTTATTGTCTCACATGTGCAGTTAGTTGATAAATTATCTGAGGTAACGCTAGAGAGTGAACATATCCCAAATCTTAAGATATTTGTTAGGCCGTATGATTTTCCCAAGTGTAGTAGGTGTTGGCAACACCACCCCAGTGTAGGGAAGGATCCAGAATATCCTATGCTCTGTGAACGCTGTCAACAGGTGATGAGGCTTTTAAAGTGAAATATAGTTGGTTTTTAGGCATTGGACTTATAGTCTTTGGATCTGATCAGATAACTAAGTGGTTAGTAGCAAAATATCTCATTCCTTATAAAGACATGATAAAATTGACATCTTTTTTGAATTTGATCCATATCCGTAATACAGGGGTAGCCTTTGGCATATTTGCCGAAAATCAGTCATTTATTAAGGAGGTCTTCCTGCTGTTGCTTACTGCCATAGCCATATTGGCATTATTTTTTTATTTATACCGTACCAAAGACATCAATTCTTTAAAAATAATTGCCTGTGGCCTTATCTTGGGTGGGGCATTAGGCAATTTCGTCGACAGACTATTTATGGGTGAGGTAATAGACTTTATTGATTTTCACATAGGAAAACATCATTGGCCCGCCTTTAATATAGCTGATAGTGCTATTTCTATAGGTATCTTTTTATTGTTGCTTAATTTGGCCATACAAGACACAGGAAAAAGGGCAGAATTAAACTAATGCATCCTATTATTTTTAGATTTGGCCCTATTGTTATATATTCTTATGGGGTCTGGGTAGTTATAGGCCTTATTTCAGGCCTTGCCCTAACCCTAAGGACTGCAAGACAAGATGGAATTCCACAGGAAGTAATATTTGACCTTGCCTTTTGGCTCCTCTTCTTTGGTATCCTTGGGGCCAGGCTCCTGTATGTAATGTTTGACCTCCCCTATTTTAAATCCCGACCCCTAGAGGCAATACAGATTTGGAAGGGGGGTTTTGTCTTTTACGGGGGGGTATTCTCTTCATTATTGGCCAGTCTTTTTTATATACGCAGGCATCGCCTAAATTTTTGGCAAATGGCAGATTTAGTAGCCCCTGCCTTGGCCTTAGGTCAGGGGATAGGCCGTTTTGGCTGTTTTTCTGCAGGGTGTTGTTATGGAAGACCAACCCATCTGCCTTGGGCTATAACATTTAAAGACCCCCAGTCCCTTGCCCCAATAGGCACACCTCTACACCCTACTCAACTCTACCACGCCCTCTCCTGCTTTCTAATTTTTTTTATCCTGATTTTAATAAAGAAAAGAAAATTAACAGCCTATGGTCAAGGCCAACTATTTTTTGTCTATTTAATGTTGCACAGTACTTTCCGCTTTTTTATTGAATTTTTTAGAGGAGACCCCAGACCAAGGCTTTCCCCCTTCCTCACAATTACTCAAGGCATTGCCTTAATTATAACAATAGGGGCATTTGCCTTCTATTTATATAGAAGAAAGGCCTCTAAGTAATCTATTGACTTGATTAATCGAGCTCCTTTTTATCAAATTACCTTCTGAAGTTGAGTACTTG
>JAGGTC010000003.1 GCA_021163945.1 Deltaproteobacteria bacterium
GAATAAAAGAAGGAGAGCTAGACCTTTTTCCCTTAACAATTCTTTTAGGTTAAAAGAGAGGGAAAAAGAAGCACATTTAATATTTTCTCAGCATTTTAAAGGATTAGAATATCTTGAAATGGGGTAATTCAGATGGAGGAGTTAATTGAAAAATTTTTAGACAGTAAAAATGTCTTTGCCGTAATTGGGGTATCAAGGGACCCCGAAAAGTATGGGTATAAGGTATACAAGGACTTAAAGAAGGCCGGCTATACTGTCTATCCTATAAATCCAAAGACAGAGAGTATAGATGGTGATAAGTGCTACAACTCACTTAGAGAACTTCCAGAAAGGCCAGATGTTGTAGATATAGTTGTTCCCCCAAAAATTACTGAAAGGATAATTAAGGAGTGTAAGGAGCTTGGCATAAAAAGGGTTTGGATGCAGCCAGGCTCAGAGTCAGAAGAGGCCATCTCCTTTTGTAAAGAGAATGATATTGAGGTAGTTCACAGTGTCTGTGTAATGGTAGAAAGAAAGAAGATATGATTAGACACCCCTGGTATGTAGATTATGAAAAGGCCGTTGAGATTCAAAGGACATTTAGGGAGAGGGTGATATTAAAGACAAATGAGGACTTCAATCCCCATTTTGTGGCCGGCGTTGATGTCTCTTTTGATAAAAAGAGGCTATATGCAGCAGCGGTATTACTTAGTCTTCCTGATTTGGCCTTAATAGAAAAAAATACTGTCTCTTCAAATATAACCTTTCCATACATCCCAGGGCTTTTATCCTTTCGTGAGGCGCCTGCCATAATAAAGGCCATTATGGGATTAAAAAAGAGACCAGATGTAATAATTGTAGATGGACAGGGCATTGCCCACCCAAGGCGCTTTGGCATTGCTGCCCATATTGGTGTATTACTAGATATAGCAAGCATTGGCTGTGCAAAAAAGAGACTAGTAGGAGACTATCAGCCTGTACCAGATGAACTTGGTGCCTATACCTATTTGAAGGATAGAGGAGAGGTCATTGGCCTTGTTGTGAGGACAAAAAGACACGTAAAGCCCATCTTTGTCTCCCCAGGTCATCTTATAGATTTTGAGACATCCTATAATATAGTAATGGCCTGTCTAAGTGGTTATCGCCTGCCCGAGCCTACAAGGATGGCACATATTGAGGCAAACAGGGCAAGAAAGAAGATTCAAAATAAATTTTTTACTTAAATTAACAATTCCTTTACTATCTTCCTTATATCTTCTTGAATCAGATGGATAGGGCGGGTAGCATCTATAATCTTTATACGTTTTTCTTCTTCTTTTGCCAAATTTAGATAGCCCTTCCTCACCCTTCTGTGAAAGTCTATACCCTCTTTCTCTAAACGGTTCCACCTCCTTCCCTTTATCCTGGATAGCCCAATCTCTACAGGGCAGTCTAATAGCAATGTCAAGTCAGGCAAGGGAAAATCTAAAAAGTCAAAGCAAGACTTTATAAATTCAGTAGATATTCCCCTTCCATACCCTTGATAGACAATAGTAGCATCGTGGTAGCGGTCACAGAGGACAATCTTTCCACCCTTTAGGGCAGGCTTTATTACCTTTCTTACATGCTCTATCCTATCAGCAAGGTAGAGAAAGAGCTCTGTATTTGGAGATAGATCAATATGACTGTCTAAAATCAAGCTGCGGATACTGTTGCCTAGATCTGTATCCCCTGGCTCATAGGTTAGGACTACAGAGAATTTATTTTCTCTTAGCCAATTTGCCAAAAGGTGGGTTTGTGTAGTCTTCCCACAGCCTTCTATCCCTTCTAGTGTAATAAACACTTTAGCTTTATCACCTATTTGTGTTTGAGGAGACCTTTACGATTGTCTTTACATTTCCCCTTGGATTAAAATCGCCTATAACCTCTAAAAATCTTGGCTTTAAAAGTTTATAAAGGTCTTCATAGATCTTGTTTGTAGCAGCCTCATGTGAGATATAGACCCTTCTGTATTTATTTAAATAGAGCTTTAGCGATTTTAGTTCTACAATTACCTTATCTGGTATGTATCTAATTTTAATTGTGGCAAAATCAGGATAGCCAGACCTTGGGCAAAGACAGGTAAACTCAGGGAATGTTATATCAATAGTATAGTCCCTTTCGGGATAGGGGTTTTCCCAGCACTCAAGCTCTGCCTCCTCTATTGCCCTCTCCCCATATTTTAATTCAGCCATTTTAATAAATTTTCCTCTTTTTCTTCAGTAATCTTTCCTTCCCTTCCTCTACCATCCTTTTTACCTTATCGTGTTTTACGTATTGGGCTGCCTTTTCTGCAAATTTTGCTGCATCTTTATACTTTCCCCACCTTATGTAGTCCTTATACCTCTTCTCTATACGGCTCAGCCTCTCACCATGGTCTACCTTAAATGAGATCGTGGTGATAATCTTACTTACTCTTTTGCCTCCACAATTTGGACAGGTGGGAGGGGGCTCATCTATCCCATGCATTGCCTCAAATACATGATTACAATCTTCACACCTATAATCATATAAAGGCATAGAATCCCCTCAAGGACTCAAATCTCTTTTATCTCTTTAAGACTCTCTTTTACTGCCTTTAGTGTATAATCAATGTCCTTTTTTCTGTGGGCTAGTGAGACAAAGCTTGCCTCAAAGGCAGAGGGTGCCAAGTAGATCCCCCTCTTTAGCATGGCATAAAAGTACTTGATAAATAAATCTGTATTGCTTTTTAGGGCTGAATTATAATCATTTACTGGCTCATCTGTAAAAAATATAGAAAACATAGAGGCGATATGATTTATCTGCAAAGGGACCCCCTCATCCCTTGCAATGGCCTTAATGCCATCTACCAATTCTTCTGTCCTTTTTTCCAATTTCTTATAAATTCCCTCCTCCTTAAGGATCCTAAGTGTCTGTAGTCCAGCCGCCATGGCCAATGGATTCCCTGAAAGGGTACCTGCCTGATACACACTCCCCTCTGGTGCAACCAATGACATAATCTCCTTTTTTCCTCCATATGCCCCTACAGGCAGACCCCCTCCGATGACCTTTCCCAGGCATGTCAAATCAGGCATTATATTATAATGGGCCTGTGCCCCTCCCCACCCTATACGAAATCCGGTAATTACCTCATCAAATATCAAAACGGCCCCATATTTATCTGTAATCTCCCTCAATCCCTCCAAAAATCCCTCTTTAGGGAGCACCACCCCCATATTTCCTGCCACAGGCTCTACGATAACTGCCGCAATGTCCTCTCCGCTCCTTGAAAATGCCTCCTCCACGGCCTCAATATCATTATATGGCAGTGATAATGTGTGCTTTACCAAGTCATGGGGGATCCCTGGGGAGGCGGCAATGCCAAATGTTGCTAGACCAGAGCCTGCCTTTACCAAAAAGTCATCTGCATGGCCATGATAGCACCCATCAAATTTAATGACCTTATTTTTTCCTGTATATGCACGTGCTAGCCTTATGGCGCTCATGGTAGCCTCTGTACCAGAATTTACCATCCGCACCTTTTCAATTGAGGGGACTGCCTCTACTATCATTTCAGCCAGTTCTACCTCTAATCTTGTTGGGGCACCAAAGCTTGTCCCTAGAGATGCTGCCCTTTTTATGGCCTTTGTTACCTTTGGATGGGCATGGCCAAGTATCATTGGCCCCCATGAACATACATAGTCAATGTATGTATTTCCATTAATATCATAGATCTTTGGGCCCTTTGCCTTCCTGATAAAGAGTGGCCTTCCCTTTACTGCCTTCCATGCCCTTACAGGGCTATTTACCCCACCAGGTAGTACCCTATTTGCCCTTTCCCACAAAGACATATCTATAATTTATTTATTATTAACTACATTGTGTCAAGCTTTGATTGCTGTGCTTTTTTTATTTAAAAAAAATCTGTAAAATTAAGACTATGAAGTTGCTTATAATTACAGAATATTTTCCTAAAAGTAGTGATGTTGAGATAAGGGGGGGTGTAGAGACCCGCTGTTTTTATATTGCCAAAGAACTAGCAAAAAGACATGATGTCACAGTTATATCTGCCTTAGAGCCAGAGACCCCAAGGGATCAAACAATTGAGAAGATAAAGATAATCCGATGCGGAAGGCCAAAGGAATATCTTCAGACTGGGGGTGTTATACAGAGGTTAAGCTTTATGAAAGAGGCCTATTCCATAGGTTGTAGACTAGATATAGACATAGTTGAGGGTACAAATTTTATAACCTATATCCCTGCATACTATATTGCCAGGGAGAAAGGGATCCCCAATATTGCTTGGTATAATGATGTCTGGATAGGAAAGTGGACTCATAATATCGGATTAGTATCAGGCCTGGCAGGAGAGGTATTAGAGAGGTTTGCCCTATCAAGGGACTGGTCATGTATCATCGCAAACACTAAATTTACCCTGAATAATTTAATAAAACAGGGAAAGCAAAGAGAAAGGCTAGAGGTAATCCCATGTGGCATTGATCTAAAAAAATGCAATAATATAAAGGTAGAAAAGGAGATTACCCCTTCTATCTGTTGTGTTTCAAGGCTGGTTAGGTATAAAAAGATAGACACCTTGATAAAGGCCTTGTATTACATAAAAAACAAAATACCAGACATAAGGTGCCGTATCATTGGGACAGGCCCAGAGAAGAGGAGGCTAAAAAGGCTAGCAGAGGATTTAGGGCTCAAGAAAAACATAAATTTTCTTGGATTTGTAAAAAGTCACAGAGATGTTTTGAGGGAGATAAAAAGATCACATATCCTTTGTCTCCCCTCTGTAGTAGAGGGGTTTGGGATAGTGGTCCTAGAGGCGATGGCCTGTTCTACCCCATATGTGTGTTCAAATATACCTGCCCTTAGAGAAGTTACAAAAAATGCAACCGGGGGGCTAATGTTTGAGGGAGGAAACCCCAAAGATCTATCCCAAAAGATATTATACTTGTTAGAGGATAAAGGTCTCTATAATAAATGCGTTGAGGAAGGGGCAAAACTAGTTCAAAGATACAATTGGGAGAGTATAGCCAAAAGGACAGAAAGAGTTTATGAATGGGCAATAAAACAATGCTATCGTCCTAAATCATAGGTTCATTAGCCCTTATAGTGACATTCTAAATTTGACAAGAAACAGAAAAATTTTATAAAATTAAAGAATGGTGAGTTTGACAGAGGAAGACAAAAAGATCATTAGGGCACTGCAAGAAGACCTACCTATTACCAAACACCCATTTTTAAAGATCGCTAAAGAATTGGGCATGGAGGAACAGGATTTAATTGAGCACATCAAACGGTTTATAAAAAAGGGGATCATTCGCCGTTTTGGGGCTACCATCTATCATGACCGCTCTGGATTTGAGGCAAATGTCATGGTGGCATGGAAGGTAGAAGAGGACAAAATATCTCAAACAGGCAAAATTATGGCCTCCTTTCCAGAGGTTACCCATTGTTATGCACGTGTTTCCTGCCCTGAGTGGCCCTATAACCTCTATACCATGGTCCATGGAAGGAACGAAGAGGAGTGTTATAATATTATAAAACAAATTGTTAAAAAAACAGGCCTTTCTGTCTATCGTTTGTTATTTACAAAAAGGACATTCAAAAGGACATCAATGAAGTATTTCTAGCTCAAAATATCAATTCATAAATCTCAGGTAGGCATCTAAACATCTCATTAAAGTCTAGACCATAACCAACAAGGAATCCTTTATCTAAGGTAAATCCCACATAATCTATAGGGATCTCTACCTTTCTCCTCTCTAATTTATTGATAAGGGCACACAACTTAAGGGATTTAGGGCCCTTAGCAGCAATATGATCCAACAAAAATCTCAGTGTGTACCCTATATCTACAATGTCCTCTACAATGAGGACATGCTCACCCTTTAGGGGCAGTTCTACATCCTTGGTCAATTTTATCTCCCCTGTGCTATAGTCCTTTGCCCCATAACTGGCTACACGCACAAAGTCTATCTTAAAGGGGATAGATATGTGGCGTGTTAGGTCTGCCAAAAACATAAATGCCCCTTTTAATACCCCTATAAGTATAGGATTTTTACCTTGGTAGTCTTGGCTGATTTGCTGGGCCAGCGCACTTACCTTATCTGCAATCTGTTCCCTTGTAAAGACAAGCCTTTTCCCCTTTATTTCCACAGCCATAGAATATAGCCTACATACCTACCATTGTCAATTATTATACATTGCACATATCTTGATAGGGACAATATTCACAATCTGAAGAGACCTTCTTATACCAAGGCCTATCAGAGAATATCTCTTTTAATATATCATGGAGCCACTTTTCAAATGACCTCATATAAGATATAGGGTC
The DNA here is from genome assembly GCA_021163945.1 of Deltaproteobacteria bacterium. Classification (GTDB taxonomy): domain Bacteria; phylum Desulfobacterota; class Desulfofervidia; order Desulfofervidales; family DG-60; genus JAGGTC01. Next base: position 6,305 of record JAGGTC010000003.1, read on the forward strand.
TTTTTGAAAATCAAGGTAAGGCCTTTTGATCTCAAATTTTTCCTTTAAATCATAGATCCCTAAGGTCTCACAATTTTCATAGGAAAATTTGCCCTCTAGTTTCAATAAATATAGATAAAATGGAAGCTGTGGTGCCTTAAAATCCTCACCAATATTGCATTCTTTTTGCGTTATCTGCCTGCCTGTCTTATAGTCCAAGAGGCGAAATTCACTGCCCCTCTCATCTAGCCTGTCCAAGATACCATTTAGGAGAATCCTTTCTTTCCCAAGATCTATGAAGGATTCTATCTTGTATTCCAAAAACTCTGCCCTGGGGCACCAGCCAGAGGAAAACTCATGATATTCATTTCTTACAAAATGCCTAAGTTTTTCCCTTAGAATATCAAGTACTATCCCCTGACCTGGCTGGAGGTAATCAAAGTGTCTACACATTGTCTTCCATATTACATTGTGGAGCTCAGGGATGGACATCTTCCATACTTTATAGTCTCTATATACCTCATTTAGTGTCAGGTGGATAATCTGGCCTATATTTAAGGGGGTAATCTCCTCTTCTATCTTCCTAGGCGGTTTTATGCCCAAGACATACTGGAGATAAAAATGATAAGGGCAGCTTATATAGACAGTAAACATGGATGGGTTAAACCTCAATTTACGTAGGCGCTCCAAATCCGAGCTATCTTTTGAAAGGGATGGGTAAATAGTAGGCACTTTTTTCTCTTCTTTTGAAAAGAGGGAGAGCATATATACCTTTCCTTGTGCAATCTCCCTCTCTAAGTCCTCTATATCTACCCCTGGTCTCTTTAGTTCATTAAAGATGAGCTCCTCAATAAACCTACTCCTTATACCCCTCTTTGGGTGCTCTACATAGGAGAGATAGATACGACTTGCACCCTCTATTAAACGCCTGAAATAGTAGCGACTTAAGGCCTCTCTATCAAAAGGGGTAGGAAGTCCCACTGCCTTTCTGATCTGTGTATTTAAAAATAGATCCTTCTCGCTCCTCCAGGGCAAGAGCCCTTCATTCATATCAGGGATGATAACCGTCTCAAATGAGAGGTTTCTAGTCTCTAAGATGCCCATAACCTGTATGGCCTCCATTGGGTTGCCAGGGATGGGGTATGTCTCATTTGCCAATTGATCTAACAAAAATCTAAGGTATGAAAGGCCATCTTGTGCTATCCTTATGCCTATACACTCTAGATTGGAAAGTCCTCTTATCCTTTTTAATATATTATCTAGGGCATACCTTTGGTGATAGTGGTCTAATATCCCACTGCCCTCAAGGTATCTTGGTATAGTTTTTATTAGACGCTCAATACTGTTGCAAAAATCATATAAATTAGTTATTTTTTCTAAATTTTCCTTTTCACTTAGGATAAATTCAAAGAGCCTGGGGATGGACTGGCTGAGCAATTGATATGGGACATAAATCAGGTTCTTTTCAAGAATGGTATCAATAAGAAAGTCAATATCCCCCCTAATGGGTCTATCCTCAAACTGGATATTCTTTATAATAGGATTTTTCAAAAAGGTGAGGAGGTCTTTGTAATAAAGGCAGGAATCCTTTTCTGATAAGAGGATTCTTAAAAAATCATGCAAAAATCCATATACTAATGAATGTTTAATATCAAGGCCCATAGTGAGGTTTAGACTGCCTTCAGGGATAAAGCCTAAAATGGCATTTTTTAAAGATTCATCAGGCAGCACAATGGCAATCTGATCTGGGTTTATGCCCTGGTTTATAGATTCAGAGACTGCCTTAACAATAAACCCCACTTGGGAGGTAGGGTTTGAAAAGGCCTTTATCTCTAAAAATCTTGGCTTAAATACCTCTTTAGAAAGCCAGATTATATCATCCTCCTTTAGGCCAAATCTCTCTAATATTACCTTATGCTGTCTTATCAGGGATCTATCTGTATGAAAAAATATGTTTACTGGAATTAAGTTGTCTATCCTTTGAAAGATCAAGCCCTCACTCTTTGTCATACTGATGGCACCTATAAAATATAGGGCATTAAATTGTCTTAAAAAATCAATGTTTATATGGGCCTTTGCCTGTTTTATCACAGGGTCAATAAGCCCCCTCTCTCCTAATAGCCTTTTATACTCCGTTAAGATAGTCTCTAGGATGTGGATATGGGCCTCTATGTCTGTATAGAGGCCCTCCCTCTTTAGGGAATCAAAGCCAATGCCCTCTAAGATGATTTCATCATAAAACCTTAGCAGTTTTTCGCCAATTGATGCAAATTCTAAAAAGCTCCCCAAGAGACACTTCTCCCTAAAGAGGGGGGTCAAGTCCTCCTTAATGTTACCAATGGCCTCTTTTAGTAAGAGATTGCGTTGTAAGTCATTAAGCAAAATTCCATTCTGGTCAAAAAGTGTTACCTCCTCATAAAATTCGCTTACTTCATACATATTTGGCAAAATTATTGCCGATTTTTCTGAGAGATTTGAAAGAAGGTATCCAAAATAGAGCTTGCTTCTCTGGGTAGGAAAGACCAAAATGGCCTTTGTCAAATCTATCTCATTTTTTATGAAGAACTCTGCTGCCTTGGCCAGGATATGCCCTGAAAGGGGAACAGCATAGATGCGCATAATATTTAAATAATCTAAATAGAAAAAAATAACAATTGCCTTTATAAAGTTGATAGGATATAATTAAAAAGTGTCAAATATTTCCTTAGTCCCATTTAATAAGATTGAAAAGGAGATTATAGAGTATTTAAAGCAAAATCTATCAAAGATATTTGATGCAGAGGTAGATGAAAGACCCCCAATCGGTGTCCCAAAGAGCTATGACAAAAGGAGAAGGCAGTATCTGTCTTGGCCATTTCTAGAGGCACTCTCTGAAATGAGGCTGTCTTCAGAGTATGTCTTGGGGATTACAGAGGTAGATTTATTTGTACCTCAATTAAACTTCATATTCGGTGAAGCAGCCCCTATGCTTGGTATAGCGGTCATCTCCTTGGCAAGGCTACGTCCATCCTTTTATGGCCTAAAAGAGGACAGGGAGACCCTAAAACAGAGGGCACTAAAGGAGGCCGTACATGAGTTGGGCCACCTCTTTGGTCTAAAACACTGCCCTGACCCAAAATGCGTTATGCACTTCTCTAATACCCTAATGGATACAGACATAAAGGGATATAATTTCTGCCCAAGCTGCAGGAGCAAAATAAATAGATATTGCTAAAAAGGGGAAGTTTTTGTAAATAAAGATTATGAGGGCTATATGGAAAGGACACTTAAGATTTAGCC
>JAGGTC010000191.1 GCA_021163945.1 Deltaproteobacteria bacterium
GATAATTGTCTTAGCCGCTGATTCAAGGTTTAAGACCCTAGCAGTTAGGGGGATGCGTAGATGGGTATCCAATATAACCCTTATAGGGTCTTTGGCACCTGGTAGGCGGGCAGTCAGTCTAGGATTGTCTTTTAGGACTGTACCAATACCTACCAAGACCGCATCTACCCTATCACGCAGACGATGTACAAACCTCCTTGACTGCTCATTCGTAATCCACTTAGACTCACCATTTGCTAAGGCAATTTTACCATCTAAGGAGGCCGCTAGTTTTAATATCACAAATGGGATATTTTTTGTAATATATTTGATAAATACCTCATTTAGCCGCCTACACTCCTCTTCTAAGATCCCCACCTCCACTTTGATGCCATGTAACTTTAGACGCTCAATGCCACCCCCTTTCACATGGGGATTTGGATCACGCATCCCTACAAATACCCTACTTATACCTGCCTCAATGATGGCCTTAGTGCAAGGTGGAGTCCTTCCAAAGTGGTTGCATGGTTCCAAATTGACATACAGGTCTGCCCCCTTTGCCCCCTCCCCTGCTGCCCTGAGTGCCTCTATCTCTGCATGGGGCATGCCTGCCTTTTTATGGTAGCCCTCAGAGATGATCCTTCCATCTTTTACTATTACTGCCCCCACCAATGGATTTGGGGACGTCCTGCCTTGGCCCCTCTTGGCCAACCTTATAGCACGTTTCATATAAAATTCCTTATTTCTCATCCTTATGAGAGAGTAACTCTTTTAATTCCCGCATAAACTCACTTACATCTTTAAAATCTTTATATACAGAGGCAAATCTCACATAGGCTACCTTGTCCCATTCCTGCAATTTTCTTACTACCTTTTCCCCAATGTCTGAGGTGGGTATCTCCTTCAGTCCACTCTCTTGGTAACCTTGCTCCAACTCATCGATAAAGGACTCAATCTTGTTTATACTTATAGGTCTTTTTTGACAGGCCTTTTTTATCCCATCTAAGATCTTCTGGCGGTTAAATGGCTCCCTTCGTCCATCCTTTTTAATGACCATTAAGCTTATTTCCTCTACATGCTCATAGGTAGTAAAACGACGACCACAACTGAGACATTGGCGCCTCCTGCGGATAGCTGTGCCCTCTTTAGACAAACGAGAGTCTATTACCCGATTATTTAAGGCACCACAAAAGGGGCATTTCACACTACTTAACTATTTCTCACAGCATCTCTTTGGGTGGTCACAGGGATGTGTTTTACCACAACACTCATTATCTGATTTCTTTTTTGGGTTTTTGTAATCAGTAGCATAAAAACCACTGCCTTTTAGGATAAAACCCATACTTGAAGTAATTACCTTTTTTACAGGGCCACCACACTTAGGGCACGTAGTAATAGGTTCATCTGTGATCTTCTGCCAGACTTCAAATAGATGACCGCATTGATGACACCGATAGGTATAGGTTGGCATCGCAACACCCCCCAATGACCATTTAGCTATATTTAATTAATAATTTTCCTTTTAAAAGTCCAGTCTATTTTTACGAAAACCGCCAGAATGCCCCACCTTGTGGGTGGGGCTTCACTCTACCTGATTACCCCAAATAGGGTCTTTTCCAAACCTGTCAAACCACCACATGTGTGAGCCAATGGTACTCCTCTTAAATGCCTTTAGATCAAAGCTATAACAGTAATTACGACAATAACTTAAGATTATCTCATAGGCACGATTAATCTCTGTCATCTTCTTATGTGCCTCTTCCTGGTCCTTACACCTATCTGGGTGATATTGTCTGGCCTTATGGTAATATGCCCTCTTAATCTCTTGTTGTGTGGCCTGCATAGGCAGGCCTAAAATCTTCCTTGCCCATTTTAAATCCTCAAAATCAAAAACTAATTTTTCTTTCATTGTATAGACCTTAAGAAATTATAAGTATTATGCCAGATCTCAACAATAGACTTAGAGACAGCCTCATCTGGATATTCTACTATAGCTTTTCCATTGACTATTGCCTTGGTAATTTTGGGATCAAATGGGATCTTTCCTACTAGTGGGATTTTTTGAGACCTGCAAAATTTTTCTATCTCTTCGGTCATATATTCATTTAAATCAAATTTGTTGATACAGACCAGGGCCGGGATTTGAAAGTGCCTTGTCAACCCATATACCCTTTCTAGGTCATGTTTTCCAGAGATTGTGGGTTCAGTAACTATCATTGCCGCACTTGCCCCCGCAACTGTAGCAATTACTGGGCAGCCAATCCCTGGAGGGCCATCTGTAAGGATCAATTCCAATCCATTTTCTTGGGCTACTATCTTGGCCTGATTGCGTACTAATGTGGCTAAAAGACCCGAATTTTCCTCTGCTATCCCTAGCTGGGCATGAACCATTGGCCCAAATCTTGTGTCAGAGATAAACCACTTCCCACATATCCTTTGTGGAAAGGAAATGGCCTCTACTGGACAAAAGTGCACACACACACCACAGCCCTCACACTCTATCTCATCTATCACAAAATCCTCTGATATTGCACCAAATCTACAAAGATCTCTACACTTGCCACATTCTATACACTTCTCTTTATCAATAATGGCCTTATGGCCCCCTCTAAACTCCTCCTCATGTCTGACCCTTGGGGAAAGGATCAGGTGTAGATCTGGGGCATCCACATCAGTGTCGGCAAGGACTTTATTTTCTGAGATTGCTGCAAAGGAGGCAGTAAGGCTTGTCTTTCCTGTTCCTCCTTTTCCGCTAATGATTACTAGCTCTTTCACCACTTTATTCCCTCACCATAGGAGTACCACAGTTGGGACACTTTATTTGAACACATGGTATACCGGCCTGATGTGGTACTCTTTGCCCACAATTTGGACAAATACAATTTCCACCTGGACCTGCTCCACGACCACCTCCCCCCATACCTCGACCACGTCCCATGCCTCTTCCTCCTCCCATACCTCGGCCTTGACCTCTGCCCTTCCCATTTGGCATCTCATCCTCCTTTTAATCTCTTTTAATGATGTTCACAAATATTCTCCCCTGTAGGCAGAGCACCTGCCAAATACTGACTTATTGCCTTTTCTACTGGCAATACAGGGGCACCAATTATTACCTTAATTCCATATTGGTTAAAGAATGCCTGTGCCCTTGGTCCCATGCCACTACAGATGATGACATCTACACCAAGCTCATGCATCCAGGCAGGCAACACACCAGGCTCATGGGGTGGGGGTGTAAGGTAATTTACATCTGTTACTTTATCATCAATCACATCTATAATGGCAAATTCCTCTGCACGCCCAAAATGGGGGCAGAGTGTACCTCCACAGACGGGAATAGCAATCCTCATCTTAATCACCTCCTAAACGACCTGCTAAAAATTCTTCAATCAATTTCTCTGGCGGAAGATCAGGGGCATTTGAGACTACCCCAATTTTATATCTATTAAAGACATACTTTGCCTTTTCCTTTATGTCTTTTAGAATAACCAGGTTTACCTTTAATTGACTAATGTCTGCAGGGGTTATAGTATGCTTTCCCTCGGGTCTCAATCTAGCGGATTCCTCAATCCTCCCTTCTATTACATGGAATACAGCTATCTCATCTGCCTGCGGTAAGATTGGGGCAACCTTATCTTTGAACAAGGGAATAGCCACCCTTATCCAACGCCTTCTCCTTATCTCTTCTACAGAGATAGGCTCAACCCTTGTCTCTTCTACCCTCTTAATCACATTGTCTGTAATCTTTTTAAAATCCTGATTATAAGGCCTCTTTTCATCAGAGATATATGAGACCAATTTGCCTTTATCGGCTGCATCTACTAAATCTGGGTCAAAGTTCAGTGTACCCAAAAATGGTAGACCTGTGATAAGGGCTATTTTTTCACCCCCACCAGACTTAAATATATGAAATTTTTTTCCACAATATGGGCAGATAATCCCACTCATATTCTCTACAATCCCTATAGGCTCCATCTCTACATGTTTACAAAATGTAATACACTTCCTTACATCAGCAAGTGATATCTCTTGTGGTTGTGTTACTATTACCCCCTTTGCATCTGGGATGAGCTGTGCTACAGAAAGCGGTTCATCACCTGTGCCAGGTGGTGAATCAATTACTAGGTAGTCCAATTCACCCCATGCCACCTGCCCAATGAATTGGGCAATGGCCGAGTGCTTTAATGGGCCCCTCCAGATAACTGCCTGATCCTTATCTGCCAATAGGTATTCAATAGAGACCACAGATAGATTTTTCATTACTGTCTTTGGAATGAGGTGTTTTTCAGAATCAATATCCAACAGACCACTAATGCCCAACATCCTGGGTACACTTGGCCCATGTAAATCTACGTCCAAGATGCCTGTCTTGTAACCACGGTTTGCCAAATCTGTAGCAAGGCATACAGATACTGTACTCTTTCCCACACCCCCTTTTCCACTTAATATCATAACCTTATTCTTTATCTTTTTTAGTGCCTCCCTTACCATCATCTCTTGTTCTTTCATCTGGCCCATCTCCACTTTCTGTTTTGCCATTTTTTCCTCCATTATTTATAATTCTAACTCCATGACCAAGGCATCTTCCCCAGTATCAAAATAATAACGAGGACGCACAATTACACGTTCAAACCCAAGCTTTTCATAAAAAGAAATCGCACCTTTATTAGTAACCCGAACCTCTAAACGGATCCATTTTGCTCCCCTTTTTTTGACAAATGAAATCATCTTTTTTATCAAAAGACTACCAATCCCTTTACCTCTAAATGCCTTTTTTACAGCAATATTCAGTATGTGTGCCTCTTCATAAATAAGCCAAAAACAAATAAAACCTACTATCTCAAATCTAACATCTTTAGCTACCCAAAGGTAACTATAATTGTGCTTTAATTCCTGTAAAAAGGCCTGATAACTCCACGGAGAAGAAAAACATTCCCTCTCTATCTCTACTATTTTGTTTAAATCCGCCTTTATGGCTGGGGTTACCAGCCACATTATCCCTTTAAAACCTCACTGGCTCGAACTATGGAATTTAGCCCCTTTTCCTTTGCATATTGAGCTAATGTCTCCAAGTTGGCTTCATTTCGTTTGTTGATAATGCCAAGCACCATGGGAAGATTAACACCTGTAACTACCTCTACCTTTCCTTCCTGCAAAAAAGAAAAGCTTAAATTTGAAGGTGTACCGCCAAACATATCTGTCAAGATCAATACCCCTTTCCCTTGGTCAACCTCCTTCACTGCCTCAGCAATCCTCTTTCTCAATTCAGAAATCTCCATGTTCTCTACACTAATGCCTTTTATCCCTTGGATTTGCCCATTAATAAAGGTAGCCGCCTCTAGGAGTGCACTAGCCAAACCATAATGGGCTACTAAAACAATCCCTACCATTTATCCTGCCTCAATATCTCTATAGTTAACAGAGATTCTATAATTCATTTTCTTACTTAAATATTCTTTCAATATATTGGCAATCACCACTGAACGATGCCTCCCCCCAGTACATCCTATGCCTATATTTAAATAGGTCTTTCCTTCACGACAGTAAAGGGGTAAAAGATAGCAAATTAAATCCAAAAATTTTTCTAAAAAGACACCTGTTTCCTTCCACTTCTTTATATAGTTAACTACACGCTCATCCCTCCCATCTAGTCCCTTAAGCCCTGGTACAAAATATGGATTTGGTAAAAATCTTACATCCATAATAATATCTGCTTCATAGGGCAAACCATATTTAAAACCAAAAGAGATCAAGTTAATACTTAGTTGTTCTGATGTCAAGGTAGAGGAATAATTACTCTTTACCCACTGTCTTAGATCATGAATACTAAAAAAACTTGTATCTACTACCTTTGTGGCCATCTTTTTAATATCAGAAAGGCATGCCCTCTCCTTTGCAATACCTTCTAAGATAGTTCCATCCTTTGCCAGTGGATGCCTACGTCTGGTCTCCTTAAATCTTCTTACTAAGACCTCATCAGAGGCCTCTAAAAACAATATTTCTATTTTGTAGCCCTGGGCATGGATTTCCTCAAATACCTTCTCGTAGGAGATGAGGAATTCCTTTTCCCTGACATCCATTACGGTTGCTATCTTATTTACCTCAGAATTTTTGCTACTAAGTTCAAGAAACTTGGGGAATAGACGAATAGGCAGATTGTCTACACAAAAAAAGCCCATGTCTTCAAAGGCCCTTAAGGCAGTGCTTTTACCAGAGCCAGAAAGCCCGGTAATTACTATCAATTTCATTTTTCTTTATATTTTTTGATCTGGCGTTTTATCTTATCCACCACCATATCTATGCCCATATACATATCCTCTGATTCCTCTCTCCCATAGATTTTATGACCATCAATTATAAGACTCAGCTCTATAATGTGCCTGAATTTCTCTGCAGAGAACACTATTTTGACATCTATATTGTCTCCTGCGTATCGTGTCAATTTATTTATCTTTTTTTCTGCATAATTCTTTATATTCTCTGAAGGCCTAATGTTACGAAAGGTTACAGATATGTTCATAAAACCTCCACTAAATTATCTTTCTTCTTTGGTTGGATGGTAAAATTCCCATACTCTCTCTATACTTGCTTACTGTCCTTCTAGCAATCTTTATCCCCCTCTTATAGAGTAAGGCAACTATCTCTTTATCACTATATGGTGCCCTTGGGTCCTCTCCCTCTATAATTTCTCTAATATTTTCCTTTACACTAGCAGATGCAACATTATTTTGGCCTGCATTGATTCCAGGATTAAAGAAAAATTTCAACTCAAATAGACCATGTGGGGTCTGGGCATATTTATTGCTTGTTACACGGCTAACTGTAGATTCATGAAGCCCTAGATCCTCAGCCACATCTTTAAGGATTAGTGGCCTTAAATGACTAACGCCCTTCTCCAAAAATTCCCTTTGAAATTTAAATATACTACAGGCTACCTGGTATAAGGTCTTCTGGCGCTGTCTAATGCTTTTGATCAACCAAACGGCTGCCCTAAACTTATTTTGAATAAATTCCCTTACACTGCTTGGTAAGTCATTATCCTTTGCCAAGACTCTGTAATAATCATTGATCCGCAATTGGGGTAGCCTTTCTTCATTGAGTACTACAACAAAATCATTATCCATTTTGTAGACATAGACATCAGGAATAATATAGATAGGGGCCTCGTCACTATAGAGGCGCCCTGGCTTTGGTTCCAAACTTAAGATTATCTTTACTGCCTCTTTTACTTCTTCAATAGGTACTTTTAATATTTTGGCGATTCCCTTTAAATCCTTTTTTCCTAATCGATGCAAATGGTGTTTGATAATCTTTTCTACCACTGGATTGTCAATGCCTAGATGCCTTACTTGCAGTAGGAGGCACTCCTTTAGGTCCCTTGCCGCCACACCTATAGGGTCAAACTGTTGAATCTTATACAATATCTGTGCTGCCTGTTCTTTATCAACACTTGCTTGCTTGGCCAAATCCTCTATGGAGGCTTTTAGATAACCATTGTTGTCTAAATTTCCAATGATAATCTCACCTAGCTTTTTCTCTCTCTCTGTCAAATCCGAGAGATTTAGTTGCCATAAAAGGTAATCTGTCAGAGATGGAGACTTGCTGACAAAGTTTTCCCAAGAAGCTGTATCTTCTTCTCTTCTCTCTATTTCTAAACCAGACTCTTTTAAATTAAAGTCATTTAAATAGTTCTCCCAATCAAATCCTGATAGGCCCTGTTCTTCTTCAAGGTTTTCAAGTATCTCTTGGCCATTATCCTCTTTGACCTCTTCCAAAAGGGGGTTTGTCTCTAGTTCCTGCTTTATAACATTTATTAATTCTAACTGAGACAATTGAAGCAGTTTTATCGCCTGTTGCAGTTGGGGGGTCATAACCAATTGTTGGGTAAGACGTAAGTGTTGTTTTATCTCCATTTTAAAGCCTAAAGTCCTTACCTAAATAAAATTGTCTGACCAAGTGGCTGTTGACAATATCTTCTGGGCCCCCTGTCTCTATTACCTTACCTTCATTTAGAATATACGCCCTATCACATACCTCTAAGGTCTCCCTCACATTGTGGTCTGAGATCAAAACCCCTATTCCTCTTAATTTTAATCCCAATATTATTTGCTTTATTTCCCCTACAGCAATGGGGTCAATCCCTGCAAATGGTTCATCCAAGACCATAAATATGGGAGAGGTAGCCAAAGCCCTTGTAATTTCAACCTTTCTCCTCTCACCACCAGACAGGGTATTGGCCCTTCTCTTTGCCAGATGGGAAAGCCTTAGTTCTTGAAGTAACTGCGTTAGACGCCTTTTTTGATCACTAGAAGAGAGATTAAAGGTCTGTAAAATGGATAAAATATTTTCCTCTACTGTCATCTTTCTAAATATAGATGCCTCCTGAGGTAGGTAGTTTATTCCCAATCTGGCTCTAAGGTGCATAGGATAGGTAGTAATGTCCTTATCATCTAAGTATATATGCCCCTTTTCCGGTCTAACAATGCCCATAATTATATAGAAGGTGGTTGTCTTGCCAGCCCCATTTGGCCCTAAAAGACCTACTACTTCCTTGGTATGAACTTGCAGATTAAGGTTATCCACTACCTTACGTCCATTATAGGCCTTCATTATACCCTTTACAATCAGTGAATGATTCATCTTTTTTCTGTCTTGGGATAGATTACTGCCTCCACCCGTTCCTTTACATCACCCTCAATTATAGTCTTATCCTCTTTTAAATATGCCGTAATCTTTTCCCCCTTTATAATATTTTTCCCCTCCTTTACTTGAGGATTTCCTAGCAGGACTATGCTTTCACTCTCTTTATAAAATATGGCCCTTTGTCCAGTCACCTCCCTGTTGCCTTGTACTAACCTCACATTGCCCTCGGCCTCAATACGCTCAATCTCTCTTCCCATCTGCCCTTCCTTGTATTTTATCTTCATCAGATCAGCATAAATTGTCATTTCCCCCCTTTTGACCATAACACTTCCTTTGAAGATGATCAGATTTTGTTTTTGATATGCCTCCATAGAGTCAGACTGAATATAAATAGGCAAATCTGTTTGTGCTTCAGACGTAAGGGCAATAAGAAATATCAATAAAGATATAACACAAGAAACTTTAAATTTTGAATTATAATTTTGCATTTTTAATTTTACATCTTGTATTGTGTTTGTCCATAAATACAAGTTTCACCTTTAGATAAAACTAATTTTCCTTCTTTAAGAAAGTAACGCATCCCAAAACCTGAGAGATTGATGTCCTCTCCTTTGATGATTATGGGTGCATCTGTAAAGATGAGCCCTAAATGATGGGAATATACAAGATAGTCAGTAGACAAAGAGTATCCATTTGCCTGCCATAGTTTTACCTGGCCCTCGATCCTTATATCTCGTGTCTTTGGATTAAATGTACCAGAATTTCCCATTAGTCTAAATCTCTTAAAAAAATTTATATTCACCTTTTTTAAAAGGATTTTGTCTTCACAAGAAATGGCCTTATCTGCAATCAATTGCCAATTTTTCACTCCATCTTTTATTTCTGTATAAGATAGCTTTTCTAAATAGG
>JAGGTC010000031.1 GCA_021163945.1 Deltaproteobacteria bacterium
CTATTGACACTAACATCTATTTTTATTTTGTCAAGAGAAAATTTTTCCAAAATCCGCGATTGATTTTTGGAGAAGGTGAAAGGCAATCTTTCAAAATCGCTTTATTATAGCACACTTGCGGGTTTTTGTAGGACAAATAAGGATTTGGGACTATAATTAAGCTTGACATGGTAAGGTTAATGCTATAAAAGAGCCTTGTGGGGATGTAGCTCAGCGGGAGAGCGCCTGCCTCGCATGCAGGAAGTCAGGGGTTCGAATCCCCTCATCTCCACCAATATAAGATGCGTAGTGCCCATATAAGAAGAAAGACAAAAGAGACAGATATTGAAATCTCTCTAAACCTTGATGGTAAAGGGGAGGCCCAGGTAGACTCAGGCATACCCTTTCTTGATCATATGCTTACCCTATTTTCAGTCCACGGCCTTTTTGACCTCAAGGTCAAGGCAAAGGGTGATCTAGAGGTAGATGATCATCATACTACCGAGGACATTGGGCTTTGCCTAGGGCAGGCCATCATGGAGGCCTTGGGTGAAAAGAGGGGAATCTTCAGATATGGTCAGTCTTCTGTACCTATGAATGAGGCATTGGCCCAGGTATTTATAGACTTATCTGGAAGGCCATTCTTTGTTTATAGGGGTAAGAGGCTAAGTGGGAAGATAAGACAGTTTGACCTTGAACTTGTAAGGGAGTTTTTTTGGGCATTAAGTTTTCGATCCGCCATGACCTTACATATCCATTTGGTCTATGGGGGAAATAAACACCACTGTGTAGAGGCCATATTCAAGGCCTTTGGTCAGGCCTTAAGGCAGGCAGTGGCTATAGACAAAGGCCGTCTGGGAATTCCCTCCTCTAAAGGGGTCTTGTAGTGATAATCATTCCAGCAATTGACCTAAAAGATGGAAGATGTGTAAGACTTTTGCAGGGAAGGGAGGAGACAGAGACCATTTATCACAAAGACCCAGTGGCAGTGGCCCGTATCTTGGAAGAAAAGGGGGCAAAACGTATCCATGTAGTTGATTTGAATGGGGCATTTTTAAAGAGGCCTTATCACACAAGGATAATAGAAAAAATAGCAAAGGCAGTAAGTGTACCTATTCAAGTAGGTGGGGGCATCAGGACCGAAGAGGATATCAAAACATATTTAGACATGGGTGTAAATTGGATAATCTTGGGCAGTTTGGCCTTGGAGGATGAGAGAAATTTTATAGATATCTGTGAGCGATTTAAAGACAAGATTTTATTGGCCATAGATGTCAGAAAGGGGAAGGTAGCCATAGAGGGTTGGAAAAGGACCCTAGACTATGATGTCCTCTCCTTTGCCAAAAGAATTGAAGGGATAAGGATAGCAGGCATAAATTATACAGATGTCTTGAGAGATGGCATGGAGACAGGGCCAAATATAGATGGTATTTTGAATATTTTAAGTGTAGTCAGGGTTCCAGTATATGCAGCAGGTGGTATTTCCTCCATAGATGATATAAAGGCACTGTTGCCCTTAGAGAAAAAGGGCCTAAAGGGCGTTATTATTGGACGTGCTATTTATACAGGCAGAATTGATATTCAAGAGGCCATAAATTTAAGTGAGGGGGGAGATGTTAGATAAACTCACCTATGAGAGTGCAGGTGTAAGCCGTGAGAGGTCGGATGAGGCAATAGGTTGTATAAAGGATTTGGTAAAAAAGACCTATGGGGCTGGTGTCCTTTCTGATATTGGTGGATTTGGTGCCTTTTTTGCCTTTCCTCTGGAGAGATATAAAGACCCTGTATTGGTCTCAGGAACAGATGGGGTGGGGACAAAGTTAAAGATTGCCTTCTTACTTGATAGGCATGACACCGTAGGGATTGATTTAGTGGCTATGTGTGCCAATGATATTATAGTCCATGGTGCTACACCTCTATTTTTCTTAGACTATATAGCCATGGGCCACCTTGTACCTGATAAGGTACAAAAGATTGTGGAGGGGATTATTGAGGGTTGCCAACAGGCAGGGTGTTCACTAATAGGTGGAGAGACTGCCGAAATGCCTGATTTTTATGAAAAAGATGAATACGATCTGGCAGGGTTTATTGTAGGGGTGGTAGAGAGGGAAAAGATAATAGATGGTTCAGAGATTGCGGTGGGACATAAAATCATTGGCCTAGCCTCCAGTGGATTGCATAGCAATGGCTATTCCCTGGTAAGAAAGCTATTTTTTGAAAGGCTTAATTGGCCCCTTGACCATTATATCAAGGAATGTAATCGGACCTTGGGAGAGGAGCTCTTAGTCCCTACCCGCATCTATGTCCATTCTGTCCTTAATGTAATAAAAAACTTTCATGTGGCAGGGATGGCACACATTACAGGGGGAGGGATCCTTGGAAATTTAGCACGTATTTTACCTCAGGCCTGTAAGGCCATAATAAAAAGAGATAGTTGGGAAATCCCTCCCATATTTGAGATTATAAGAACATTGGGCAACATATCATGGGAGGAGATGTGGAGGACATTTAATTGTGGCATAGGACTGATCTTGGTGGTAAATGATAAACAGGTCCAAGATGTCATGGAGCACCTCAGTGCCTTAAAGGAGAGGCCATTTTTAATAGGGGAGGTTGTCCCAAGGGGGGAGGGCGAACCGCCTGTGGAGATAGTATAATGATTTTGGTGAGTGCTTGCCTAATAGGGATAAGGTGTCGTTATGATTATAGTAGCAAGCCTTGCCCAGAAATTTTGAGGTTTTTGAAATATAAGGTATATATACCTGTATGCCCTGAGCAATTGGGTGGTCTACCTACACCCAGACCCCCAGCAGTTATAAGGGGTGGAGATGGTTTTGATGCACTAAGGCTTGATGCAAGATTGGTCAATGAGATGGGGGATGATGTAACTTTTAATTTCTTAAAGGGTGCAAAAAAGACATTGGAGATTGCAGAGGCATTTGGTGTGAGTATTTGTTACCTGAAGGAGAAAAGCCCATCCTGTGGTGTAAAATTTGTCTATTCTGATAAGGGTATAATTAAAGGATGTGGTGTAACAGCTGCACTCTTATTAAAAAATGGTTATAAAGTAATAGGGGTAGATAGTGATAGGATTATGGAGGTAAAAGGTGTCTTGGAGATGTGAAATCTGTGGAAAGGGTCCAAGTGTGGGGAATTATGTAAGTCATGCAGGCAATAGGACAAAGAGAAGGTGGTTGCCTAACCTACAAAAGGTAAGGGTAAAGATAGGTGGCCAGACAAAGAGAATCTATGTGTGTACTAAGTGTCTAAAGGCAGGGCGCATAACAAAACCCTAACAATTTATTAGGTAAGGCCTATACGTTGGACCTCTAAAACTGTATCAATCTTATAAATGGCATCTATTACCCTTTGGAGGTGCTGGGCGTTATTTACCTCTATTACAAATGAAAGGTCTGCCCTCTTTTCTAAATCAGTCTTGGTTGATGCCTCTATAATATTTGCCTTTGCCTGGGAAATTGCCCCACTGATCTGGGAAAGAAGCCCTATCTTGTCCAAACACCTTACCTTAATCTTCACATGATAAGGTAATTTTTCGTCCTTATCCCAACTTACCTCAATTAACCTCTCTGGATTAAGCCTTGAGACATTTGGACAGTCTGCACGGTGTATGGTAATGCCGTGTCCTCTCGTGATATAGCCTACAATCTTATCCCCAGGTATAGGCAGGCAGCAACGGCCCATCTTAATCATTACATCATCTACCCCTTTTATCTTAATGCCGCTTGGCCTCTCCCTTTTCACTAAGGGCCTTGGGGGCTCCTCCGCCTCTGCCTTACTTGGCAATATACGATTTATTATTTGCTTGGGGGAGATTTTCCCATATCCTATGGCTATCAAGAGGTCATCTACTGTTTTAAAGGAAAACTGTTTTGCCAATTCAGAAAATTCTTGACTATTTAGGTATTCATGAAAGTTAAGGCCATATTTTTTGAATACCTTTTCACACAATCCCTTGGCTAGGGAGATGGCCTGATCCCTCTCCTGAGTGCGGATATAGCGTTTGATACAGCTTATTGCCTTTGGTGTCCTGACAAATTTTAACCAATCTTTGCTAGGGTGCTGTTTTGGGGAGGTAATAATCTCAACAACATTCCCTGTATTTAGTTTGTACCTTAGAGGGACAAGCCTTCCATCAACCTTTGCCCCCATACAGTGATTTCCTATCTCGGTATGAATACTATAGGCAAAATCAACGGGGGTAGAACCAGCAGGCAGCGCCTTTACATCCCCCTTAGGGGTAAAGACATAAACCTCCTGGGGGAATAGGTCTGTCTTTACTGCCCGGAGGAATTCCTTTGGGTCCTTCAATTCCCTCTGCCATTCTAAAAGTTGTTTGAGCCAGACAAATCTCTGAACCTCCTTTTCATCTGCCCCCTTTCCCTCTTTGTACCTCCAGTGGGCAGCAATCCCCTCCTCTGCTATCCTATGCATCTCCTCTGTCCTAATTTGTATCTCCACCCTTCCCCCATAAGGGCCAATGACTGTTGTATGCAGTGATTGATACATATTTGGTTTTGGCATAGCAATGTAGTCTTTAAACCTCTTTGGTATAGGTTTCCAGAGGGAATGGACCATACCCAAGGCCTCATAACACTCCCTTATGGTCTTCACAATGATGCGAAACGCCACTAAGTCATAAATCTGCTCTAGGTCAATTTGTTGACGTTGCATCTTAAGATAGATACTATAGATGCTCTTAACACGCCCCTCTACCCTCCCCCTTAATCTATTTTCCCTAAGCTTATTCTCCAGTAAGCCCTTTATCTCCTCAATATATTTTTTTTCCTCCTCCTTTCTCTTGGCAATTCCATGGGCAATACGCTGATATGCCTCTGGCTCTAAGTAATAAAATGCTAGGTCCTCTAATTGGGTCTTTAGCCAGCCAATACCCAACCTAGCTGCTAGCGGGGCATAGATATCTAATGTCTCCTGGGAGATATGCCTTTGTTTTTCTTGTGGGAGATAACCAAGGGTAATCATATTGTGGAGACGGTCTGCCAGTTTAATCAATATCACCCTAATATCTTGGGCCATGGCCAGGATCATCTTTCTCACGTTTTCTGCCTGCCTCTCTATGGGAGAAAAGGAGAGCTTACTCAGTTTTGTAAGTCCATCAACAATAGTAGAGACCTCTTTCCCAAATAGTTCTTCAATCTCTTCTAAGGTTGCCTTTGTATCCTCTACTGTATCATGTAGAAGTCCACAGGCGATAGTGACCACATCTAGCTTCATTTTTGTTAAAATTGCAGCTACCTCTAAGGGGTGGGAGAGGTATGGCTCACCAGAAAGCCTGGCCTGTCCCTTGTGTACCTTTGCACAATAGATATAGGCCTTTTTGACTAGTGAGAGGTCTGCATTTGGATTATATGCCAAGATATTATCTAGTATGTCTTCAATGCGTACCATATTTAAAAATTTTCTCTAATGTTAATTCTAACTCATTTAAGGGAATAATCCTAGTCTCTCCACTACGGCGTAGCCTTATCTCAATCTTCCCCTCCTTTAAGTACCTGCCTAGGGTGATGCGGATAGGTATACCTATTAAGTCTGCATCCTTAAACTTTATCCCGGGGCTCACATCCCTATCATCATAGAGGACATCAAAGCCCCTTTCCCTTAATTTTTTGTAAATTTTCTCAGCGGTGTTTAAAATCTCTGGGTCTTTTAAATCTATGGGCAAAAGGTAAATAGAGAAGGGGGCCACAGAGAGGGGGAAGATGATGCCATGTTCATCGTGGTTTTGTTCAATGATTGCAGCCAATGTACGCCCTACCCCAATACCATAACATCCCATTACAATGTACTGTTCCTTGCCCCTCTTGTCTAAATATGTTGCCCTCAGTGCCTTGCTATACTTTGTCCCCAGTTTAAATACATGGCCTACCTCAATCCCCCTTTTAAATTCAAGTTCTCCACCACACTTAGGGCACAAATCCCCCTCCTTTATAAAGCGGATATCACCAAATATCTCTACTTTAAAATCACGGCCAGGATTTATATTCATAAAGTGATAGTCTGTCCTGTTGGCACCGCTTATAAAATTTCTCATTCCCTTAATTGCATTATCTGCTACAATCTTTATATTTATCCCTACAGGCCCTGCAAATCCTACATCTGCACCTGTAATCTCCTTTATGACATCAGGTGGTGCCAGATTCAGGCTCTCACAGCCCAAGAGCCGTAAAAGTTTTGATTCATTAATCTCATGGTCTCCCCTTACTAGGGCTGCTAGTGGTTTTCCATCTGAAAGATAGAGTATGGTCTTTACAATCCTCTCAGGCCCTACATTTAAAAATGAGGTAACCTCCTCTACTGTCTTATAGCCAGGGGTATAGACCTCTTTGATTGGCCTTTGTTTTTCTTCAGAAATACTATAATTTTTTACCTCTGCCCTCTCTATATTGGCCGCATATGAACAATTTTTACAATATACAATGGTATCCTCCCCCACATCTGAGACTGCCATAAACTCATGTGAAAAACTCCCCCCAATGGTCCCTGTCTCTGCCTCAACTACCCTAAAGACCAAACCACAGCGGTCAAATATCCTCTCATATGCCTCATACATAATCTTGTAAGTCTCCTCTGCCGCCTCATCATCTATATCAAAACTATATCCATCCTTCATAATAAACTCCCTACATCTCATAAGGCCAAACCTTGGTCTAATCTCATCCCTAAACTTTGTATGGATCTGATAGAGGTTTAGTGGCAGGTCCCGATATGAACGCACCTCATATCTTACTAGATTTGTAATTACCTCTTCATGTGTGGGCCCAAGGCAATGCTCCCTATTGTGCCTGTCCTTTAAACGCAAAAGCTCCTTTCCGTACCTGTGCCAGCGGCCAGAGGTCTTCCAAAGCTCTGCAGGCTGTACCAAAGGTAGAAGCACCTCCTGTGCCCCAACCCTATTCATCTCCTCACGGATGATATTCTCTACCTTCCTTATTGCCATAAGCCCAAGGGGGAGATAGGAATAGATACCTGAGGAGAGTTTCCTGATCATCCCTGCCCTAAGCATTAGCCTATGGCTAGTAATCTCTGCCTCTGATGGGGCCTCCTTTAAGGTTGGTATAAAAAATTTAGAAAATCGCATCTTTACTTTTTATAAAATAAAGAAATAAGTTTGTAAATAATGAATTTCCTTGTGGAATATGGTGGAAGTGCCCAGCCAGCAATTGCCTTTCTTCAAGATGGATGATATAAGATAAAAGATATATGAATATCATTATTATAGGTGCAGGGGAGGTAGGTTATCATTTAGCTGGAAAACTTTCTAAAGACAATGACATAGTGCTTATTGAGGAAAATGTAAATAAGATAAAGCATGTCTCTGAAAATCTAGATGTAAAGGTTATTCATGGCTCTGGCAGTAATCCTGCCACTTTACAAGAGGCTGATATAGAGTCTGCTGATATACTTGTTGCGACAGCAGACAAAGATGAGATAAATATGGTGGCCTGTTTATTTGCCAATATCCTATCCCCAAGGACTATCAAGATTGCAAGGATAAGAAATAGTGAATTTATTAAATATAAGGAGATATTTAGTAGTGATTTATTGAATATAGATTTGATCATAAATCCAGAATTGGAGGTAGTAAAGACCATTTTAAGATTATTAGAGGCCCCTGGTGCCTTAGATATAATAGATTTTGCTGAAGGAATGGTAAAACTCATTGGAATTAAGGTACATCCGATATGTCCTGTATCTGGTATAAAGCTAAGAGACTTAGAAAAAAGGGGGTTAAATCAGGACATTTTGATTGCAGCCATTATCCGTAATAATCAATTAATCATCCCTACAGGTGAAGATAAGGTAATAAGTGGAGATATAGTTTATGTAGTAAGTAAAAAAGAAAAAGTACCTCAGACATTGGCCCTATTTGGGAAAAGAACTGAATCTATAAGTAAGGCCCTTATTGTAGGGGGAGGAAAAATAGGGGGAATTTTGGCCTCTGAACTAGAAAAAAGGCATATTCAAACCAAAATTATTGAAAAAGATCAAACAAAGTGTGCACATTTGGCAGAAAAACTAGAGAAGACCATCGTTTTGGAAGGGAATGGAACCGATCATACAATACTAAAGGAAGAAAACGTGCAAGATATGGATATTGTGATAGCAGTTACCGGTCAAGACGATCAGAATGTACTAATTTCTTTGCTGGCGCAAAATTTAGGGGCAAAAAGAACCCTGACCCTCATAAATAATACAACCTATCTACCACTAGTTTCAGCCATTGGTTTAGAGATTACTGTAAGTCCCGCATTATCTGCTATAAGTGCTATGCTACGCTATGTACGTAAAGAAAAGGTGCTTTCAGTTATGCCATTAAAGGGTGAATATGCAGAGGCAATGGAGGTAATTGCTACAGAGGACTCACAGTTAGTAAAGAGACCTTTATGGAATCTGGCATTTCCAAAAGGGGCCATTATAGTGGCTATAGTAAGGGACAAAGATGTCATCATCCCAAGTGGAAGGAGCGTCATTGCCCCAGGTGATAGGGTCATTATCTTTTCAAGCATGGATACTCTGACCAAATTAGAAAAGTTCTGGTGCTAAAATAAGCATCTTAAAATGAGAATCCAATACACCCTCCATTTAATAGGCATTTTCATATTCTTTCTAGGTCTCATTATGACTGCTCCCCTATTGGTTTCTCTCCTTTGTAAAGACGGAAGTCATTTTGCATTTATAAAGGCCATTTTAGTTACTACTTTTAGTGGATTAATTATCTATTTTGCATTTAAGGATAAAAATAATACAGGTCTTTCTCATAGGGAAGGTATAGCCATTGTAGGTATAGGATGGTTAGTGGCTTGCTTTTTTGGCTCCTTACCCTACATATTTAATAATACTTTTGATAGCTTCATAAATGCATTTTTTGAATCTGTATCAGGCTTTACAACAACTGGTGCTACAGTTTTAAATGACATAGAATCTATACCCTGTGGTATTCTATTCTGGAGAAGTCTGACGCAATGGCTAGGTGGGATGGGCATCATTGTACTCTCTATAGCAATACTTCCACTTTTGGGGGTAGGGGGCATGCAACTTTATAAAGCAGAGGTGCCTACCCCTATTGCTGATAGATTAAGGCCAAGGATTTCTGAAACTGCTAAGGTTTTATGGAAGGTTTATGTATTTATATCTCTCATGGAGGTTCTCCTTTTGTTATTAGGGGGTATGGATCTCCTTGATGCCTTATGTCATACATTTACTACTATGGCTACAGGTGGTTTTTCTACTAAAAATGCCAGTATTGGCCAATACCACAGTGCCTATTTGGATATTGTTATTACTTTCTTTATGCTCTTGGCCGGTATAAATTTTTCCTTACATTATAAATTTTTAAAGGGTAATGTAAAAGATTTTTTAAAAGATCCAGAGCTTAGATTCTTTTTAGCCTTGGTAGGCATTTTTACTGTCATAGTTAGTCTTAATATAAAT
>JAGGTC010000048.1 GCA_021163945.1 Deltaproteobacteria bacterium
GTTGATTGCAAGTGCCCATTTGGAAGTCGATTTTTGAGCCATAAATTTAAAAAACTATGAGGACAGAACTAAAGAAAATAGTAGACGAAGTTAGCAAGGACAAAGGAATAGACAAGGCCTTTCTGATAAAGTCCATTGAGGAGGCCATATGCTCTGCTGCACGCAAAAAATATGGGATGAAGGCAGACGTAGAGGCAGCCTATAATGAAGAGACAGGGGAAATAGAGGTATATCTATTTAAAAAGGTGGTAAAAGAACTCTCAGATCCCGGGGTAGAGATTACCTTGGAGGAGGCCCATAAATTTGATAAACAGTTAGAAGTAGGTGATAGTGTTGGAATTAAACTAGATACGGCCGAGTTTGGCCGCATAGCAGCCCAGGCAGCAAAACAGGTAATCTTGCAACGGATGAAACAGGCAGAGGGGGAGGCCATCTATGAGGAATTTAAAAGTCGAAAGGGCCAGATAGTGAATGGAATTGTACAAAGGATCGAAAAAGCAGGGGTAATTGTCAATTTGGGGAGGACAGAGTCCTTATTGCCATGGAATGAGCTCATTGCCAATAAAGACAATTTTAAGAGGGGAGATAGGCTAAGGGCCTACATCCTGGATGTAAGGAGACAGCCAAATGACCCTCAGATTATCCTCAGCAGGACCCACCCTGCCTTTTTGGTGGCCCTATTTGCACTGGAGTCCCCAGAGATAGCCGAGGGTATAGTAAAGATCATAAGTGCAGCTAGGGAGCCAGGCCAAAGGGCAAAGATTGCTGTCACCTCTCAAAATTCAGAAATAGACCCCATTGGGGCATGCGTTGGTATGAGGGGCCTGAGGGTACAAAATGTAGTAAGGGAGTTAAAGGGTGAAAAGATAGATATTGTTCCTTGGGACCCAGACCCTGCCAAATTTGTCTGCAATGCCCTGGCCCCAGCCAAGGTGCTACGTGTCATACTAGATAAGGAAGAACAGAGTATGGAGATCATTGTACCTGACGATCAGCTCTCTTTGGCAATCGGAAGACAAGGGCAAAATGTACGCCTGGCATCAAAGTTGACAGGCTGGAAGATTGATGTGAGGAGTGAATCTACATATAAAGAGATGTTACACATAGGTTATGAAAATCTTCTCAAGTTGGAAGGAATGGATAAAAAAACAGTAGATTTACTCTTTGAGCATGGCATAAACTCGGTGGAGGAGCTTTCACAAGCAGAGGTTGAGGAACTGTTAGAGATAGGCCTAGATGAAAATAAGGCAAAATCATTGATTAAGGCAGCAAAAAGGTTTATAGAAGATGAAAATAAAGAAGGCTGAACCCCAACGTACCTGCTTGAGTTGTAGAAAAAAACAAGCAAAAAAGAACTTGATAAGGATAACTTGCTTTAATGGAAAAATTAGATTAGATAAGGAACAAAACCTGCCAGGCAGGGGTGTTTATTTATGCCCTAATGATTCATGCCTGGCCTCCTTGGGGGCAAAGAAAAGACTAAAGTTGTGGCAAGGGGCTTTTAGATACCCTGCCAGCAGGGCTGAGCTTTTGAGTATAAAAAGAGAAATAGAAACATTTTTAAAAGAAGAGAAGAGATGAAGAAGGTAAGGGTTCATCAATTGGCTAAACAATTTCACCTAAAAAATAAGGAATTCCTTGCCCAGTTAGAGCAAATAGGCATTATTGTCAAAAACCATATGAGTGCGTTAGCAGATGATGAAGTAGAACGTATTAAAAAGGCATTTGCTGACAAAAAGGGTAAACCCCAAAAAAGGGAGATAGTTATTAGAAAAAAGGCAATTGAGTCAAAACCTGCGGTGGAGACATTAGAACAAATGCCAATGGAACAGGAACAAACAGCACCTCAACCCCTGGAGATACCAAAAGAGGTTGAATATGAAACAGTTATCCCGGAGGTCCCAAAACCAGAAAGGCCCAAAAAGAAAAAGAAAGAGAAGGAATATCTAGAGGAAGAGAAAAAGGTAAAAAGGATACCAAAGCGGCACAGACAGGTTGTAGTAGAGATGCATGAAGAGGAATTGGCAAGGCCAGAGAGACCCAAGCCAAAATCTATTGAGAAAAAACCCCAAGTAAAGCCTATCATTACAACCCCTAAGCCTATAAAACGTAGGATAGAGATGGAAGAGAGCATTACCGTAGCCGAATTGGCCAAGGCAATGGGGGTAAAGACAGGGGAGCTTATCAAAAAACTTATTTCCTTAGGCGTTATGGCAACCATTAATCAACCACTTGACTATGAGACAGCTGCCTTGGTTGCCAGTGAGTTTGATTATGAAGTAAAGAAAGTAGGTTTTATAGAAGAAGAAATCCTAAAACCCTTACCGGATAAACCAGAAGACCTAAAGCCTCGACCCCCTGTGGTAACTGTAATGGGTCATGTAGATCATGGAAAGACCTCTTTACTTGATGCCATTCGCCACACAAATGTTACCTCACAAGAGGCCGGTAGCATCACCCAACATATAGGTGCCTATTATGTAAGTTTGGATAAGGGAGACATAATCTTTTTAGATACACCTGGTCATGAGGCATTTACTGCTATGCGGGCAAGGGGGGCACAAGTAACCGATGTTGTGGTGTTGGTAGTGGCGGCAGATGATGGGGTAATGGCCCAGACAAAGGAGGCCATAAACCATGCAAAGGAGGCCGGTGTCCCCATTGTTGTAGCCATTAATAAGATTGATAAACCTAACGCAAGGCCTGAGCGTGTTAAACAGGAATTGGCAGAATTGGGCCTTGTACCTGAGCAGTGGGGTGGAGACACGCTTTTTGCTGAAATCTCTGCAAAAAAGAGGATAGGCATTGAGGAGCTCTTGGAGAAGATATTGTTACAGGCAGAGATATTAGAATTAAAGGCAAATCCTAAAAAGCCAGCACGTGGTGTAGTAATTGAGGCACGCTTAGATAGGGGGAAAGGACCAGTTGCAAGTGTTTTGATCAAAGAAGGCACACTAAAGATAGGAGACCACTTTATCTGTGGCCTTCATTATGGCAAGATTCGGGCTATGTTCAATGACAAAGGTCAGAGAGTGACCAGTGCTGGGCCATCAATCCCAGTTGAGATACATGGTCTTTCTGGCGTACCAGAGGCAGGGGATCACTTAGTTGTAGTAAAAAATGAAAAAATTGCTAAAGAGATTAGCTATCACAGAAAGCAGAAGCAAAGAGAGGCCTCATTAGTTAAGGCAGGCAAGGTAAGCCTAGAGGACCTTTATCATCGCTTCAAAGAGGGTGAGATTAAAGAGTTAAAATTGATTATTAAGGCAGATGTCCAAGGCTCAGTAGAGGCCATAGGAGATGCACTGCAAAAACTAAGCACCAATGAGATCAGGATCAATATTATTCATGCATCTACGGGTGCCATCACAGAATCAGACGTTATGCTTGCCTCTGCCTCTAATGCCATAATAATTGGTTTTAATGTACGTCCTAGCGGTAAGGTACAGGAAATCTCTCAGCATGAGAAGGTGGACATACGTTATTATAATGTCATTTATCAGATGATTAGTGATATTCAAAACGCAATGGCAGGTATGCTAGAGCCGGAGTATCAAGAGAAGATTCAAGGACGAGCAGAGATTAGACAACTATTTAAGGTGCCCAAGGTAGGAATGGTAGCTGGTTGCTATGTAACTGAAGGGAAGATAGAGCGTGGGGGAAAAGTAAGGATAGTCAGGGATGGTGCTGTAGTCTATGATGGAAAGATCAGTTCCTTAAAGAGGTTTAAGGAAGATGTAAAGGAAGTCATAGCCGGATATGAGTGTGGTGTGAGTTTTGAAAACTTTCAAGATATGAAAGAAGGGGATGTATTAGAGGCCTATCTGTTAGAAGAAATAAAAAGATGGTAGTAGGCATTGGGCAGATATTATTAAGACTGCCTGAAAATTGTACACTTAAGGGAAAAAGGAGGGTAATTAAACAGATCGTTGATAGGGTAAAGAGACAGTTTAATGTCTCTATTGCAGAGGTAGATGCACAAAATCATTGGCAACTTGCCAATCTTGGGGTTTGTCAAGTGAGTTTAGACAAGGACTATGTAAACACAAATTTAGAAAAGATAGTGAATTTTATTGAAGATCTCTCCTCTGCCCAAATTCTTGATGTGAAGTTAGAGATTATCCACTTTTCTAGTAAGGTCACAAAGACATTATGATAGAGAAAAGCGGCATCTTTGTTGTTGATAAACCAATAGGCATTACCTCGGCTGAGGTAGTCAGAAGGATCAAAAGATGGTCAAGGGCAAAGAGGGTTGGACATGGAGGTACACTAGACCCATTGGCTACAGGTGTATTGCCTATACTTATTAATAAGGCTACAAAGATTGCTCAGACATTTCTAAATAAGGATAAGTCCTATGAAGGGGCAATGCTTTTGGGGATGGAGACAGAGACAGGGGACATTGAGGGAAGGGTAATTAGATATACAAAAGAAGTTGATGTAGACCCTGAAAGGATAGAAGAGGTAATGAAGGGCTTTGTAGGGAGGATAAAACAAACTCCCCCTATTTACTCAGCGGTGAAGGTTAGAGGCACCCCACTCTATAAGTTGGCTAGAAAGGGAATAAAAGTAGCCCCTAAGGAAAGGTGGGTTTATATCTATTCCCTTCAAGTAATATCATTTAATATCCCAGAGGTAGATTTTAGGATTAGTTGCTCTAAGGGGACATATATTCGGTCTTTGTGTATAGATATAGGGAGGGCCCTTGGGTGTGGGGCATGTTTAGAGAATTTGAGGAGGATAAAAACAGGGCCATTTAGTATCTCTCAAGCCATCCCTTTAGAGACATTAAGGGAGAGTATTTTAAGTGGGACATGGGAAAAGTACCTAATAGACCTAGACGGATTAGGGCAGAG
The DNA here is from genome assembly GCA_021163945.1 of Deltaproteobacteria bacterium. Classification (GTDB taxonomy): domain Bacteria; phylum Desulfobacterota; class Desulfofervidia; order Desulfofervidales; family DG-60; genus JAGGTC01. Next base: position 4,857 of record JAGGTC010000048.1, read on the forward strand.
GGTATAAAATGCTGTTAACATTTTTGTCTTTTTGGAGGGGAAAATGGTACTAACTCCTGAGGAGAAAAAGGCAATTATTGATCGATTTAAGAAACATCCTACAGATACAGGCTCACCAGAGGTACAGATTGCTATTTTGACAAAGAGGATCCAGTACCTCACAGAGCACTTTAAGGTACACAAAAAAGACTTCCACTCACGCCGTGGTTTACTGAAACTAGTAGGAAGAAGGCATAGGCTTTTGAGATATTTGAAAACAAAGGATGCAGAGAGGTATTTCAAACTAATCAAAGAACTAGGCCTTAGGAGATGATTGAGAGGTGGATTATGGGACAGAAAGTTCAAATAGAATGGGCAGGGCGACCCTTGGGTATAAGTTTTGGGGAGGTAGCAGGGCAGGCCGATGGGGCAGTACTTGTAAGATATGCAGATAGTGTTGTATTGGTTACGGCCGTTACTTCTAAAAAGCCAGAATTATTTCTAGACTTTCTCCCTTTAACTGTAGAGTATCAGGAAATGGCCTATGCCGCAGGTCGTATACCCGGGGGATTTTTTAAGAGGGAAATAGGTCGTCCTAGCGATAAGGAGATACTTACTGCCAGGCTTATAGACCGGTCTATTCGTCCACTTTTTCCTGAAGGATTTTTAAGGGAGATCCAAATTATTGCCACTGTCCTTTCTGTAGATCAAGAAAACGACCCAGACATTCTCGCAGTAATCGGGGCATCTTGTGCCCTCATGGTCTCTGATATCCCATTTAATGGGCCCATTGCCGCTGTTAGGGTGGGCCGTAAAGGTGGAAATTTGATAATTAATCCAACCCAGGGGGAATTGGAAGACAGTGACCTCAACCTGATAGTAGCAGGTCATGAGAATGGTATAGTGATGGTAGAGGGAGGGGGCAATTTTGTGCCAGAGGAAGATATTTTGGAGGCAATATTTTTTGGCTATGAGGCCTTAAAGCCTGTTTTGGCATTACAGAAGGAGGAGTTGGTAGGAAGGCCAAAAATTGAGATTGAACAGCCCTCTTTAGACCCAGGGTTTATAAACACCATAACAGACCTTGCAACCCCATTAATTCAAGAGGCATTGGCCATCCCCAAGAAACAGCCAAGGCATAAAAGACTAGAAGAGATATTCTTAGAAGTCACTTCAAACTTGGGTTTAGACGGAGATAAAATCCTACAAGCACAGAGTGTATTTAGGGATTTAGAGAGAAAGATTATCCGCCAAATGGCACTGGATGGAAAGAGGATAGATGGACGCTGCCCTACTGATATTAGACCAGTATTTTGTGAGGCAGGTGTCTTGCCCCGTACCCATGGCTCAGCCATCTTTAGGCGGGGTGAGACACAGATACTGGCTGTAACTACCTTAGGGACTACAGAGGATGAGCAAAAGATTGAGGCATTATATGGAGAAAAATTTAAATCCTTTATGGTTCATTACAATTTCCCCCCTTATTGTGTTGGGGAGGTAAGGAGATTGAAGGGGCCAGGGCGGCGTGAGATAGGTCATGGGGCCTTGGCTGAGCGGGCCCTAAAACCATTGATTCCATCTGAGGAGGCATTTCCTTACACAATCAGGATAGTCTCTGAGGTGCTTGAATCCAACGGCTCCTCCTCAATGGCCACTGTATGTGGTGGCAGTCTATCGCTTATGGATGCGGGTGTCCCTATTGAAAAACATGTAGCTGGCATTGGGATGGGGCTTATACTAGAGCCAGAGAGGACCATTGTTCTCTCTGACATCACAGGGGATGAAGACCATTGTGGTGATATGGATTTTAAAATTGCTGGGACCGAGGATGGCATTACTGCCTTTCAGATGGATATAAAGGTAGAGGGATTAGAGAAAGAGGTCTTGCATAGGGCCCTGATCCAATCAAGAGAGGCCCGTCTTTATATCCTAAAAAAGATGGCAGAGACCTTACCAAGGCCCCGCCCAAGTATCTCACCTTATGCCCCCAAGGTGACTGTGGTAGAGATCTCCCCTGAAAAGATTGCAAATCTAATTGGCCCTGGAGGAAGGGTTATAAAAAATATTATTAACGAGACAGGGGTAAGTATTGATATAAAAGAGACGGGGAAGGTGCATGTTATATCCCATGATGAGGAGGCCTTGGGCAAGGCAGTAGACTTGGTAAAACAGGCCACTCAGGATGTAGAGATAGGAAAGCTCTATATTGGTAAGGTAAAAAAGGTTATTGATTCTGGGGCATTGGTAGAGATCCTGCCAGGGATAGTGGGATTAGTTCATATATCAGAGTTAGACCGTCATCGTGTAAGGAGGGCTAGTGATGTGACAAAGGAGGGTGATGAGGTATTGGTTAGGGTACTTGGGATAGAAAAGGATGGAAGGATAAGACTTAGCAGAAAGGCTGCATTGAGTCCACATATTCATAGAAATAGAAGGGAAATGAGAAGATAGAGGGGGATATGGTTAAGAGATTTATTTTGGTATTGTTTTTTTTGTTTATCTCACAATCTGTCAGGGGTGGTGTATGCGAAAATGTAGACCTTAAAAGGCATGTTCCCATTCCACCTCCTTATAAAGTAGTATCAAAAAGGGAGGTCCATGGTCTCTGTGAAATTATTTTGGAAGGCCCAAGGGGGAGGATGGTCTCTGTCTATGCCAGCCCGGATTTTGTTATTGTGGGGAGGATGTTTGTTGATGGAAGGCAAATTAGTATAGAGAGATTTAGGGATATAAGGATCTCTGAGATAAAAGAAAAATTTAAATCACTAAAGACCGAGGTAGATAAGGTAGTAGCGATTACCTATAGACCAAAAAATGCAAAGGGGACAGTGTATATATTTACAGACCCAGTTTGTCCCTTTTGCCAACGTGCTGAAAAATTCATAAAAGATTGGTTAGGAAATCACAAAATAGAGTTTAAGATAGTCTTTTTTCCAGTGCATTTGCCCAAGGGTAAAAATAAGGCAATTGAGGCAGTATGTAAACACTTAGACCTTGCTACCTATTTAGAGGGAAAGTGGGGAAGTGAAGAAAAATTATGTGAAGAGGGCAAAAAATTGATAGATAGATCCATAGAGATAAGTAGGAAAATAGGAATTAGAGGGGTCCCTGCGTTTATCTCAGATGAAGGGGAGGTGGTACAGGGATTTGATGCCAAACATTTAAAGAGACTACTATTGAAAATAGAATCAAGAGGCAGTAAGTAATATTATATGCGTCAAATTGTATTTGATGAAATTAATTCCAGGGACGTTAGAAAGATTAAAGACTATCTTTCCCAGCACTTTGAGGAATCAATGCCTGGCCTTTACTGGATAAATCTTAGTGATGACTTATTGGATGAAACCCAATTTCAACACAGATCCTGTCAACCATTTTATTTTGCGATAGAGGTAGGCAATAATTATGTGAAGATTGAATTGCTTATCCGTAGCCGAAAGAGGCTACGTTGTAGCTGCATTAAATATGCAAATGAGGCCCAGCGTAACTTTATCTTACACTTTGCAGACAAGTTGATTGAAGACCTAAATATCAGGACTTAAACTAGAGGCATTGATTGGGAAATATCCTATACTGGGACAAAAGCTTATTCCTGTGGCTGAATAATAACTTGGCCCATCCCTTACTTGACCCATTTTTTTATCTAATAGGTTGGTTGGGAAATGGATGGGTGTTAATGATCAGTACAGCCATTTTTTTCTTAGCTTATAAGCCAGATTACCTAAAGAGGCAATTTCCGTGGATTTTACTATCTTTTTGTCTAAGCGGGATATGTGTTATCCTGATAAAGGACTGGGTCAATCGCCCACGCCCACTTTTGGAATTTGCCTCTTTGATTAAGGCAAATAAGGTTTATATCCATACAGTTGGTCCCCATTTGAAGGTTCACTCCTTTCCTTCTGGTCACACACAGACTGCCTTCTGTGTAGCCACTTATCTCTCCCTTTTGTTTAAAAGGCTCTCACCTATATTCTTGGGTCTGGCATGTTTAGTGGCCATCTCCCGTATCTATGCAGGTGTGCACTACCCCTTGGATGTTGTAGCAGGGGCAGTTATTGGCGGTGTATTTAGTTATATTATTTGGCTATGGCGTAAAAAAAACTACAAATATAGACACAGATGAAGCCAATTAAACATATTTTATCTGTATTAATTTTAGTTATCTTAAGTGCTGCCCTATTTTTTGTTGCTTTGGAAAAGGCCTCTCTCTGGGATATAGATGAACCAAACAATGCAGAATGTAGCAGAGAAATGCTAGAAAGACATGATTTTATTGTCCCTACCTTTAATTATAATCTCCGTGGGGATAAGCCTGTACTAATCTATTGGTTTATGCAACTTTCCTATAGAATATTTGGTATAAATGAATTCTCTGCTAGATTCTTCTCGCCCATCTTTGGCATAGCAAGTGTGCTTCTGGTCTACCTTTTTGGTTGCCAGATATTCGATTTTGAGACAGGTCTTTGGGCCAGTCTTATCTTGATTACTACTTTGTTATTTAATGTAAGTGTACGCATAGCCACACCTGATGCAATGCTAATATTTTTTATCAATCTCGCAATTTTTTCTTTCTATTTAGGCTATTCTAAGGAC
>JAGGTC010000138.1 GCA_021163945.1 Deltaproteobacteria bacterium
GTGAAAGGCCCAAAAAAACCGACATCTTGTAACTTGTCATAAAGGAGCAGATAGTTCTTTCCCTTAAAACTAAAATCCATTAAAAGATATAAGTTATCTTCAAAACCCTTGATCATCTACTAAGGATATTTAATGTCTCTTTAGATAATAAGTCAAATAGAGATTCTCAATAATAAACCCCATTTTGTATTGAAACTTTCTATTTGACTTTCTAATAGCAAACATTTAAATGAGTAATCCATGAGGATATTGGAAAAGATAAAAGAGAGATTCATTCCAAAAAAGAGGGTATTTGAAAGGGGGAAAGGGCTAATCATTCTAAATGAGGTCTCAGAGGCCATGCAGGTAGAGAAGGTCCTTAAATCCTTTGGCTATGAGGTAAAGGGTGTGGCACCTCCCCCTGAGATACGCAAGGGTTGTGACCTGGCAGTAGAGTTTAATCTTGTAGATAGGCTGGGGATAGAAAGGGTCCTTAAAAGGAGTAAGCTCCCTCCCCTGGATATTATCTCACTAGATGATATTTCACAAAGGCCTTTAGATATAACAAAGGAGAAGGAAATTGGAAGATATCTTATGATAACTGCAGCAAATATGAAGATAACAGTAGATAAGGAGACTGGCACAATTGTCAATATCTCAGGTGGGGGCTGCCCAGATGTCCCTTATCTTACAATAAGCCTTTTGGGAAAAAGGTTAAATGAAATAGAGGATATTGATGATATAGGCTATTCCCTCTGTGCCTATATGCTAAAGAAGGCCTATGAAAGGGCATTGGATATTTTAAATGTGGACTGAGGTGAATCTTGCTTGTAATTGTAGGCACTCTACCATTTGACAATATAGAGGTAGGGGGAGGGAGGGCAACATTTGAAGGTGGAAGGATTAAAATAGGAGGACTTGATGTCATACCTAGCTTAGGGACAAGCGCCATGGTGGCATCGGCCTGTATTGTCTGTGAGGCACTTAAATTGGGGCCCCCATATTTTATCACTGCTGGAGACATAGGGGATGGGAGAAGGAGTAAGGAGCTTTATCAATATGTGGCAAGTAATATTTTATCCGTTAACCCCAGTGTCCTTGCTATGCACTATATCATGCCAGATATAAAAGGGATAAGAGGCATCCTTGACTCATTAAAGAAAAAAGAGACAACGATAATAGCAGATGCAGGTGCTATGTATGCCACTAAGGCAGCAGGTCTTTCAAAAAGTGTTGACATATTTACACCTGATGCAGGCGAGATGGCATACCTGGCAGACCCAAGGGCAACCCACCCTGCATATGTACAACACCTCCTTTTTGAATTGGATGCCTCTGAGATCCTTACATTAATAAAAAAGGCGTATGAGTATGGGAATGTCCCTGATGTTTTGTTGGTAAAGGGGCCTGTAGACTATATCGTAAAGGGTGGTGAGGTGGCTGGGGTCATTGATGAGCCATCCATTCCGGCCCTGGAGGCCATAGGGGGGACAGGCGATTGTCTAACAGGGATCCTCTCTTCCCTAATTTATGCAGGGCTAGAGAGGGTTGATGCCTGTATAAAGGCAGCAAAAATAAATCGTATTGCAGGGATGCTTGCAAATCCCAACCCATCAACATCCATTTTGAGAATAATAGGAAAAATTAAAGATGCACTAAGGGAGGTAAGGCTATGCGTATGACAGCGGCAATGGTAGGGGCCATTTCAGGATTTTTGGCTGCGGCAGTGCAGGCATTCTTCCATGTCATTCCCCCACCTGCCTATGGCATCTGCATTGCCTGCCATGTAAGGGATTTAGTGAACTGGATTGCTGCCCACATATACCCTATATATGGCATTTCTCATGGAAAATTGATAATCCCTGGTGGCCCTGTCTCATATAACTTCCCACTCCTTACAGTTGTAGGGGTATTGATTGGTGCATATATAGCAGCAAGGATAAATAGGGAATTTAGGTGGAAGGTAATGAGGGTAGCCTGGCAAAGGCCGTTTGCAGAGTTTTTTTGGGGGATGATGGTTATGATATCTGCCCTAACAGTAGGGGGCTGTCCCATAAGGACAGCACTTAAGACTGCATATCTAGATATAACTGCAGCTATAGGGCTTGTAATGATTGGTGTAGGTGTATTTTTTGGCTGCCAGGTACTAAAGAAATTGGTCTATGGGAGGTAAGATGGATATATTACCACCAGTGGCAACCCTATGCCTTGGCATAATCTTTGGCTATATCGGCCAGAGGGCAAGGATGTGCTTTATAGGGGGAATGAGGGACTATTTTCTTGTAAGGGATACATATTTGATAAAAGGGCTATTTACCTTTTTAATATTTGCCTTTATTGGCTTTTTTATGTTTCATTTTATCTCAAAGGCCATTTCCACATTTCCATGGTTTTTAAACGGAGGTGCTGTATTCTTAAAAAAGTGGAAAACTATGGGGATAAATGTAGACCCAAGCCCTATTTTGCCTGTCCCTGGAGACCCCATTACATGGTCCCCAAAGGTATGGGCACATATAATAGTGGCTATGATTGGTGGTTTTGGGCTTGGTTTCTTTTCAACACTTTCTGGTGGATGCCCATTTAGGCAACATGTAATGGCGGCTGAGGGAAGCAAGAGTGCAATAGTGTATCTGATAGGGCTTTACCTTGGGGCCGTAGTATTTCATAAATTTATTGCCCCTATTATTAAAGCTATTTTGGGATAGGAGGTGCCTATGGCAGATATAACAATAGATGTATGCGGTGAGGTCTGCCCTGTGCCGGTTATGAAGACAGATGAGGCACTCTCAAAGATGAAAAGGGGGCAGACATTGGAGGTAATTGTAGACTATCCCCCCTCAAAGGAGAATGTACAGAGGTTAGCTACCTTTAGGGGGAATAAGATAATAGAGGTAAAGGAGGAGGGGGAGGTAGTAAGGATATTGATTGAGAAGGCATAAAGGAGGGTAATTATGAAAAAGATATGGTGGTTTATAGCATTTTGTCTTGTCTTTTGTGTATCTGATCATTTGGGGGCGGCTGGCTTTACCAAATACAAGGGCGGGATATCACTGCTTGATGGAAAGATTGTGTTTGGTGGAAGATTTAGGTTTAGGCAGGAGATAAAGGATGCTTACTATGTCCCTGATGGTAAAAGGAAGGTCCATGATGACCTCTCCCTTTTTCAGACAAGGCTCTATATGGAGTTTAGGCCTAAGGATGAGATAGGATTTCACCTTATGTTTGAAGATGCAAGGGACTTCACTGAGCCACACCCATACAAATCACTAGTACCCTATGCCTATGACACTGCCTTCGATGTACAGCAGGCATATATATATTATGAGCCAAAAGATAGACCACTTTCTATGTGGGCAGGGAGGAGGGAGGTATTTTACCTTAAACACAGGCTTATTGGGACAACTATAGGATGGGGAAACAAGGTCATTACATATGATGGGGCTATGGTAACAATCAAAAACAAAAATTTTGACATTGATATCTCCTATCTAAACTGGGTCAGGCCCCAGCATACAGGCAGGCTCTTTGAACACACCTGGTTTTCTGATCCAGCAAATGTCTTTCTTGTTTGGGCTACATTAAAGGACATCTACCCAAATGGAAATATAGAGGTCTACACCATCTATGATGACCGTCATAATGGAGAAGATGTATATACCATGGGTTTTAGGACATATGGAAGGATTGGGGAGCCCTTTAATTATGATATAGATGCAAATCTTCAATGGGGGGATAAGCTAATAGACAACAGCTTCTATAACAGGATAGCAGGGTCTTTTTATTTAGATATTTCCTATAATTTTGGCCTCCCCTTAAATCCATCATTAGGGATGGAGTATTTTATGGCAACAGGGGACAGCCATCCAAAAAAGGGAAATTACAATACATTTGATCAACTCTATGCTACCCCTCATTATTCATATGGGTATATGGACCTAATGGGCTGGCAGAATATGCATGATTTAAGCCTTAAGGGCACTATAAGGCCCTTTAAGGGCTTTAAGTTTTCTACATCACTTCATACATTTTGGCTCTTTGCAAACGAGGATGCCTGGTATAATGCGTACAAAAAGATCCAAAGATATGGCAGAGAAGATGCAAGTCACTATGTAGGAAACGAAATGGATTTTATCTTCTTTTATAATTTTTTAAAGAATTTTACACTGATAGGCACATATTCCCACTTCTTTGCGGGGAGGTTTGTAGCACAGACTGGTCAAAGCAATGATGCCGACTTCTTCTCCATGGAAATTCGCTTTGAGTTATAAATAAACTTAAATTAAGGCGTTAAATGTACTTCCTTCTTACAGTGGGGGCAATTTTTCCCTTTTATCTCCCACCTGGTTATACGATAGCCAACCCTCTCTATCAGCAATGTACCGCAATAGGGACAGTATGTATTTTCAAAGGGGTGGCCTGGTATGTTTCCTATATAGGGGTAATAGATGCCCTGTCTTCTTGCCTCTTTGTAGGCAAACTCCAATATATCTGTAGGGGTAGGGGGGTTAAAATAGCGGTATGCAGGAAAATACCTTGTAAAGTGAAGGGGTGTTTCAGGCCCCAATATATCTAAATGCTTTTTAATTAGGCCTTCTATCTTCATCTTGTTATCGTTTATCCCAGTCACCACAAGGTGGATCATCTCTACATGCATTCCCATCTCCTTTGCCACATGTGCATTCCTCCAGATAATCTCCTCCTTTGCCCCTCCCAAATAATTGTAATATGCCTCTTTATCTCCTTTTATATCTATATTTATGGCATCCATCCCCGCCTCTTTTAGCATCCTTAAGGCATCAATTGTCATATATCCGTTAGAGACATAGGTATTATAAAGATTTTTCTCCTTTGCCAATCTAAATAAATCAATTGTATACTCAAAGAGGAGCGTGGGCTCTTGGAAGCTAATGCAGATCCCTTTGTCTTTACGCCCAATGGCCTCATCAACCATGTCTTTAGGTGGGATATACTTTGCATTATTTGGTTCAGGCACCCTATAGGATAGGTGCCAATTTTGACACCAGGGACATTTAAGATTGCAAGACCAGGTAGATATAGTAAGGGCAGTACTTCCAGGGTAGAAGTGAAAAAATGGCTTTATCTCTATAGGCCTTGAGTCAATAGCACTGATATCACCATATACCAGTGTATAAAGCCTTCCATCAATGTTCATCCTTGTTTTACAAAGACCCCTTTTATTAGGTGAGATGACACACCTCCTCTCACACAGTCCACACCTGACCTTTCCCCCCTTTAGGGGTTCATAGAGGATGGCCTCCTTTACCGTAGGAAATTCTAAAATTTTTTCCATTTTCTATTTAAATATGTCATTTATTTTATTAAAATCAAGGTACTATGCCCCCAAAACGCCTCCTCTTTGTATGTTGGGGCAATACATGTAGGAGTCCTATGGCCGCTGCCCTTGCCAAAAAGGTGATTGGGAAAAGGGCAGAGGTGGAGAGTGCGGGCATATCTGTTCGGGCCGTGGGGGCAGCAGGCCCTGCTATCAAGGTTATGGAGTCTGAGTTTGGATTAGATATCTCAGGGCATGTACCACGGGGTGTCTCGGGGATTGGGCTTGATGATTTTGACTATATCATTGCCATGGATAGCTATGTAGCAGATTACCTTATAAAAAGATACAATGTCCCTAAGGAAAAGCTCATCTTGTGGCAGATTGAGGACCCATATCTTCAAGGGATTGATGTATATAGAAGGTGTGCCTATGAGATTTATTCACATATCAAAACACTTATCAAAAAATTAACAGTTGCAAAATGAATTAAACCTGTTAGGATGGCCAGGATGGTAATTACATTTTTAGGACAGCAGCAACTATTTTAATACTTATCTCAATTTCATCTAACCTCTTTGGCATCACCTTAGATGAAGCTATCTCTAAGGCAGAGAAATACTATCCCCCACTAAGGGAGAGGATGCACCTGAAGGAGGCATCTTACCTATTCTATAAGGCAAGCCTTGACCCATATTATCCGACAATCTCTTCAAGCATTTCTTACCAAAGCCTGATAGAGTCCTCAACCCGTTCGCTGCAGAGGATATGGGATAGGGAATGCGCCTTGGGGCTTGGCATAAGCTACCGCCTCTTTGATGGAGGCTACCGCAGGAGCAAGATGAAGCAGGCATATCTTACATTCTCCCAAGAAGATGAGGAGATAAAGACCATAAAAAATGACCTGATATTGGAGGTAAAGACTGCATTTTACAATGTGTTGGCAAAGGAGAGGGTCCTAGAATCAAGGAGGGAGGCAGAGGCAACTGCAAGGAGGAATTATGAACTGGCAAAGGAGAGGAAGAAGGTAGGTCTTACTACCCTATTTGATGTCACCCATGCAGAGGTAAGGTATATTAATGCAAGATTGGCAGTAGTAGATGCAGAAAAGGCACTAGAGAAGGCCATAGGGGACCTAAATAGCCTCATTGGCATCCCCCTTCAAAAGGGGACAAAGGTAGAGGGTAGACTTAGAGAGGAGTGGTTACCTGTCTATTTTGAACAATTAAAGAGAATTGCATACGAAAGGAGGCCTGAGATACTAAAACAGATAAAGGAGATTAAAAAAGTAGAGCAGATAGTGAGGGAGTATAAGAGTGAATATTTCCCAAAAATAGACTCTGAGATTGATTTTAACTGGTTTGACAACAATTTTGGGCTTAGTCAGAGAGAACACATGTTTTTGGTTACACTTTCCTATAATATCTTTGATGGTTTGGGTCGATACCATAGGGTATCGGCCAAAAAGAGGGAGCTTATGGCCAATTATAAAAGGCTTGATGAGTTGAAAAGGGAGATTGGCCTTGAGGTGTATAAGGCATATAAGGACCTAGAGATGGCATTTTCTAGTCTAAAGATTGCCAAAGAATTGGTGAGGGAGGCCCAAATAAATTATGACCAGGCATATGGTGAATATAAGGTAGGAAAAGGGGACATCATTGCCCTCATTGATGCAGAGCTTGCCCTTTCTCAGAGCAGGGAAGAACTAATTAAGCAGGTGCTAAATTACAATCTGGCCATAAGTGGGCTTGAACATGCAGTCTCTGTAAAGTTTTTAAAATGAAGCGGATATATTTTTATCTAATTGCAATTTTTCTTTTTCTTTCACTCATTACCATATTCCTTTTTAAAAAAAGGCACACAAACAATAAGATATTAGAGATGGCCCAGGTAAGAAGGGGGAAAATCACTGCCTTTGTAGAGGAAACGGGCATTGTCAAGACACAGGTAGGTGCATTAGTAAAGGTAGGGACAAGGGCCACAGGGGAGCTTGTGTATCTACCTTTTAAGGTAGGTGATTATGTAAAGAAGGGGCAGCTCTTGGCAAGGATTGATGACCGAGAATTTAAGGCAAATCTGCACAGGGCAATAGCCAAATTAAAAAGTGCAGAGGCAAATTTAAGGCTTATAGAAGAGACCTATCCTTTAAGGATTAAGGAGCAGCAGGCAAGACTTGCTGCAGCAAGGGCAAGATATGATTATGCACTTGAGGACTTAAGGAGGGAAGAGGAGCTTTTAAAAAAGGAATTTACTACCCAGGATGCGGTAGATAGGGCAAGGAGGGAGAAGAAGGTTGCATCTGCTGAATATGAATTGGAGAAGAGGGCACTTTTAAGGATTAAGGAAGAATATAGGAGGAAGAGGGAGTTGGCCCTGGCCCAAATTGCCCAGGCAAAGGCAGATGTAAAGAGCTGGGAAACAATTATCTCTTATACAAGGATATATGCACCCATTTCTGGATACATTGCCCAAGTATCTACACAACAAGGGGAGACTGTAGTGGCTGGGCTTACCGCACCAAACCTCATTACTATCCTTGACCCCACAAAGCTTGAGGTCTGGATCTATGTAGATGAAACAGATATTGGCAGGGTAAAACCAGGTGATGAGGTAGTCTATTATGTAGATGCCTATCCAGATAAGCAGTTTAGGGGGAGGATAGCCACCATATACCCCCAGCCAGAGATAAAGGAAAATATTGTTTATTATTTGGCTATTGTAAAGGTAAGACCAGAAGACACTAGGTTTATTAGGCCACAGATGACAGTTCATACAAAGATCATTACAGATAAAAAGGAAGGTGCACTAGTTGTCCCCAATGAGGCAATAAAGTTTGAGGGGGGAAGGACTATAGTCTACAGGGTAGATGGGAAAAGGATTGTCCCAACCAAGGTGGATCTTGGTCTAAGGGGGGAGAGGGAAACTGAGATAGTACAAGGTCTAAAGGAAGGGGATAAGATTGCGGTAAAGTTCTCTAGAGGATGAAAAAGATCATCGTCCTAAAGAATATAAGGAAATCGTTTGTTATTGGGGAAAGAAATATTGATGTCCTAAAGGGAATAGACCTAGAGATAGAAGATGGTGAATTTTTGGCCATTCAGGGTGTCTCTGGCTCAGGGAAGAGTACACTGCTTTACATCTTGGGGCTTATGGATAGGCCTACAAGCGGTGAATACCTCCTTCAAGGCAGAAGGGTAGAGCATCTAGAAGATGAGGAACTGTCAGATTTGAGGAATGCCCTTTTTGGCTTTGTCTTCCAACAATTTTATCTAATAGATTATCTAAATGCCTACGATAATGTAATCTTACCCATCCTTTATAGCAAAAAGGCCATACCTTACCCCAGGCAGAGGGCAAGGAGGCTCCTAGATAGATTGGGGCTGTCTAATCGTTATTTTAGCAAGCCAAGTCAACTCTCTGGGGGTGAACAGCAAAGGGTAGCCATTGCCCGGGCCTTAATAAATGAGCCTCAAGTCATATTGGCAGATGAGCCCACTGGTCAACTTGATTCAAGGACTGCAAATGAGATTATGGACATATTTTCTACATTAAACAATGAAGGAAAGACAATTATTATGGTGACACATGATGAGGCAATGGCAAAGAGGGCCAAAAGGATATTAAGGATAAAGGATGGCCTTCTGTTTTCCTAAATTGGAATCTTTACCTTTTCTATAGGTTATGTTAATGTTTTATAGTCAAATGGCAAGGGTCCTTCTCTTCACTGGAAAGGGTGGTACAGGAAAGACCACCATGGCTGCGGCCACGGCACTTGTGGCGGCTGATCAGGGAAAGAAGACAGTGGTTATGAGCACTGATCCTGCCCATAGCCTTGGTGATAGCCTGGATAGGGTCCTTGGCCCTGAGCCAGTAAAGATCCTCCCAAATCTTTGGGCCCAGGAATTAAACATCCTCTATAATGTTAAGAAATATTGGAATAGGGTCCTGGCTTGGTTGGCAGCTGCACTTATTCGATATAATCCAAAGGAGGCAAGGGCTGAGGACATGGCCATCCTCCCAGGTTTGGATGAAAAGGCCGTTATTGAGGTGATTG
>JAGGTC010000011.1 GCA_021163945.1 Deltaproteobacteria bacterium
TTTACTTCATCAATCCTTTTCAGTAAATCAGCATGGATAGCATCTATCCTTGCATTTAATTCTTCCCTTACTCTATCTATCCTTTTATTTACTTCATCAATCCTTTTTAATAAGTCAGCATGGATGGCATCTATCCTTTTATTTGTCTCATCAATCCTTTTATTTGTCTCATCAATCCTTTTATTTGTCCCATCTATCCGTCTACTCTGGTCTGCCAAGTGGATGTTTACATCATCAAGCCTTCTGTTTACATCATCAAGTCGCTTGTTAATGAAGGAAAGATAGTTTTTTATCTCTTTATTTTCTTCTTTAATCCTCCCCAATTCAGGTAGAATTAGCTCCTTAAAGGTGTTGGTGATAACCTCTTTTAGTTCCACCCTCTTCCTCCTTGGAAAAAATATACTTAAAAAGAGAAAAAATCAAGCCTTGGCCCTTAGTTCGTAGTCCTTAGTCCTTAGTCCTTAGTCCCTAGTCCCTAGTCCGTAGTCCGTAGTCCTTAGTCCCTAGTCCTTAGTCTCTGGTGCTTAGTCCCTGGTCCTTAGTCCGTAGTGCTTGGTGCTTAATGCTTGGTCCTTAGTGCTTTGAACGTTGGAATCTAAAAGAGATAGGCCCGAATCCTGCTGTGGTGCAGTTCACCTTTAAATTTTACGTTACTTATATCTGTTCCTTCGATTGTCAGAGTCGCTTCATCTAAAGTTGGTAACTTTGGATATTTATGACTGGTAAGTTCTAACATAAAGGGATATAGGTTAGAACCTGTATGAGCATAACCTTTTAGCACTGCACTTTCCGGATATCCCTCTGGATATGTTTCCCAGTTGCTCCAACTTGCTTTTGTTACTATAAGATATCCCTCCTTTTCCCCAATAGAAAAGCGACCAATTCCTGTTGCCCGTGCAAAAGTGTCTGGATCCGCTGCCGGAACCCTCTGTGTCACTTTAAGCACAAGTTGACCACCTGCCTTAGAGTTATAGGTATCTGGGTCCAGAAACATCCAACCTGGGTATTGATCATCAATTTCAGGTAACTGTACTAGCTCTGGGATGCTTGTTTCTACCGCTATCCAGGCATCCTTAAATGATTCCTCAACAGATTTGCCCACCTCAAGGCATTCTATAAAAGTCTTACTAAAAATAGAATATCCTCTTCCATCTTCCTCACGAATAAAACCTAATGTCAGGTCACTTGTGCTAGTGACCACTACCCTGCCTAGAGCAGTAACACCTCTAAAGAAATCTTCCATATCTCCTGCAAAACAACTATCAAAAACAAGCAAGGTCTTTTTTGATTTTACTTGTGAAAATAGCTCACCAATTTCAGAACAGGACATTGGGGCATCATATAAACAAATGGCAGATTCCAATCCGGAAAGTAGCAAAACACCATGTCCACAAAAGTAAAAAAACACAGAACAGTCTTCTTGGGTTGGCATGCTCCTGATGGCCTCACTCACTGCATCATATGTTGCCGCCTCATTATCAAGTCTTATAACCGTATAACCACAAGATTCAAGGAGGCCCTCTAGCTCATCCTCTAACCAAGTGAAATCAGGTAAGTCACCTTCCTCACCAGGATAATCCCATATCCCTACAAGAATGGCATACTTGCCGCTTAAAGGCCTTGGTGCAAGGTCATAAAAATACATAGACCACCCGGGTAGGATATCATGTTCTAACCCCAGCCGTGGAAATGCCTTAACACTTGAAGTCATTACAAAAATTATTGCCAGCGCCAAAACTGCAATAACAATTCCTCTTTTCATCTTCCTTCCTCCTTTTTATTTAATTTTAAAATAACAAAATTTCTGTTTTCTCAATCTTTCCTGTCCTTGGATCTACTTTGAAGGCCAAGGCCTCAAGGGTTAAGACACCTATCAAGACACGATCTAATTTTTCACTTATAAGCACTTCTGTTACCGCCTTTTCACCAAGTATCTCAATTATTAGATAGGAAACAGCCATTTCCTCTTCACCGCTTGCCGTTCTAACCTTTCTTCTAGTAATATGAGAAAGCTTCAGCTTTTCAGCCAAGCTTAGGGGAATTGTTGTAAAAGTAGCACCAGTATCTACTAAGGCCTCTAACACCACGCCTTCATTAGTAACAGGGCTTATCAATTTGGTATTAACATGTACATGTCCCATTTATTGCCATTATAATCCCTTTCATTATCTTTTCAAACCTTGACAGGATAGGTATTTAGGTGCATAATGCCTCAAAATGGAGCTTGGAAAGGAATTAGATAAGAGGTTTATAAGCCCAAGCCGTGGTATGTTGAGTCTAAATGAGGTCACGGATATCATTGTAAAGGGGGTCCATGAAGAGCCAGAAAATTATCGTCTGATTGTAGGGACAGACTCCAAAAACCACAATAGCTACTTTTCTTATGTTACAGTTATTATCCTCTATCGGATAGGGAAGGGGGGCATCTATTTTTATCAAAGACACAGAAGTGAGATAGGGAAATATAGCCTGCAGGCCAGTATATTTCATGAGACTGCCTTAAGCCTTGCAACGGCAGCAGAGGTTGATGATCTACTTAAGAAAAAGGGTATATCCAATCTAAAGATAGAGATACACTCTGATATAGGCAATAATGGAAAGACAAAGGAGCTTATCCAGGAGGTAGTCTCTTGGATAAATGCATCAGGCTATACACCATATGTAAAGCCTGAGAGTTTTGGGGCAAGTACTGTAGCCGATAAATATACGGATTAGCCTATCTATTAAATACCCACGCTGGGACTGTGTAACCCCCTAAAAAAATCCTACCAAATATACTAATGCAGGCAATAATTAAGATTATCCCCAAAATATTTAAAATTGTACCTATCTTTGCCATGTCAGATACCTTGAGGGTACCTAGGCCAAAGATAATGGCATTGGGTGGTGTTGAGACAGGCAGCATAAATGCACAGGATGCAGAGAGGGTGGCCGGGATCATAAAAAATAATGGGTTTGACTTTATACTTACGCTTACCCCTGCCACAATAGGTAAAATCATCTGGGTGCTTGCGGTATTTGATGTAAATTGGGTCAAAATCATCATAAATACACAAACGGCTATCATAATCAGGATGGGATGAAGAAATGATAGGCCCTCTAGTTGTCTCCCAAACCACGCCGATAGGCCTGAGCTTTCAAAGCCAGCCGCAAGGGCAAAGCCCCCTCCAAAGAGCAGGACAATCCCCCATGGAAGCTGTGATGCGGTCTCCCAGTCCATAATTGTCTTATGCCCCTTTGCAGGGATAAAAAAGAGGGGCAGGGCCATGGTTATGGCCACTGTACCATCATCTATAAACCTTGGGATAGGAAAGATTGAAGACCAGCCAGGTATCTTAAACCCACCAATGGGGATATCCTTCCTTGTAAACCACAGTAGTGCAAGGAGGACAAAGTCAAACATTACTATACGCTCTTCAAATGTCATAGGGCCAAGTCTCCTGTATTCATTATAAAACATATCTAGATTTACTTTAAATCTTGTATCTCTACAAAATAGGAGGACTACCAAAGACCAAGTACATAAGAAAAAGACTACTGAGAGTGGAAAGGCAAAAGAAAACCACTTTGCAAATGAGATCTCAGGGGCCTTTGGGAAACAAATAGAAAAGATCTTTACAAATGCCAAATTGGGGGGAGTGCCTATCAGTGTAGCCATCCCCCCAATAGATGCTGCATAGGCAATGCCCAGCAGAAGGCCTGTAGAGAATCGGGAGACCTCCCTTTCCCCAAAACTCTCTTTTAATTTTGCAATAATGGCCATGGCTATAGGCGCCATTACCATAGTAGCAGCGGTATTTGAGATCCACATAGATAGGAATGCAGTAGCCCCCATAAATCCAAAGATTGTCTGCCATGGGCTGGCACCTACCTTTAACATAATCTTTAAGGCAATCCTCTTGTGGAGTCCCCAGCGTTGCATGGCTAGGGCAATGATGAATCCGCCAATAAATAAAAGTATTACATCATTAAAATAGAGGGCAGAGACGACCTTGCCCTTCATAATACCTAGGAGTGGAAATAGCACTACGGGCAAAAGGGCAGTAACTGCCAAGGGTATGGCCTCTGTAACCCACCAGATGGCCATAAGTAGGGCTACTGTTGCCGTATATGTGACTTGGGGCCTTTCTGGTTCAAGGTGAAAGAAAAAGACAAATATGATGCTTAAGACAGGTCCAAGGAATAGTGCTGCCCTTTTAAGGGTCATTTTTTATTGCCCTCTATAATGGCCAATGCCTTTTGCCCACAATTTAGCAATAAATCTACTAAAGAGAGGTTTGGTATAAAATCTCCCCAAAGCTGTGGATAGACAATGGGCCTAAATGGATAAAACCTTACCTCAATATCCTCCCTTTGAAACAGGTCTTTATTGATGTATTTTTTGGCAGTTGATAGGCCTATATAGGCATTTGCACCCAATCTCTTACATATCTCAATAAGTAGTGATTGCCCCTTGGCATCTATATTTAGTGATGAACTCAATATAATGTCCTTTTTTATGCCTAGGCTGTCTAAGAGGTAGTTTAAGACAGTTGTGTTTAAATCTATAAGCCTTTTCCACCTTTTATTAAATATCTCTTTAAAGAAATCCAAGTGCTCATAAAAATAGGGTGCATTCTTGTAGGCATGAAAAAGGCTTAGGTAGTGTTTTCTCTGCCACTGCCTTTCATTGCATATCTCTACTTGATTTATAAGTTGCAGCCCCCTACCCTTCTTTAAGACTGGTACTGTAATCCAAAAAGCCCCTGCTTTATTCTTTAGGCGATTCCTATTTAGCCAAGAGGTGCCTAAGGGAAATTGGACATCATCCAAGAGCACCAAAATGTCTGCCTTTATGACCTTATAAAAGAATCCAGGCCAGGGCATAAAATTTGGTTGGTGGCAGGCAACAGTCAACATAAGAATTTTTGATAAAGGGCCCTTCTATAAGGAAAATCAATTTTCTCAAAGATTAACCTCATCTTACCGCAGATAGAAGGAGATGCAGGTGTGGAACTAAAAAACATATCTATAAAAAAGAAAACCCCTCCTAGCTTTAAGACCCTCTCACCAATCTCTAAAAGTCGTTGAATTGTAAGTGTATAGGGAAATAGAGAGAAGACGATATCAAAATTATCCCCTACAAATTTTTTGGCATTTTCTATTGTAATCCCCCTTTTTATTGCCCTTAGTCCATATAATCTCTCTATCTCTGGGTCTATTTGGGGGTCTACCGCTAGTGTGTCTACCCCCCAGTATCCCAATACCCTGGCCGCCAGAGGCTCCCCTACAAGGCCCCAATTAAAAATCATCTTTTTTCTTTTATAAAATACCGATCCCTCTCTATAAGAAGGGCCTGCACCGAGTTCTAAGACCCGTGCCCGGTCTATTTCCCAGCCCAAAATCTTCCCAATCCACTCTAGGGCATCTCTCCATCTCTTTAGATAAAAAGGCTCTTTAAGGAGGAAGTCCTTTTCAGACTCAGGGATCATTGGCAGATTTGGCCAGATGAAAAATTCTAATCCCTCCTTGAGGGCCTCTACAAGCCGTAGTGCTACCTCCCCCCCATCCTCATCTGTCAATAGAAATTCACTGCCATATACACATGAGAGGATATGAGAAATCCTATTAATAACATTATCTTTCATCTTTTAAAACAATCAAATACACCATTGTCCTTTCTGGCAAATATTATCCCTGGTGGGACACGGAAATTTTTTATAGGCCTGTCTTTTAATGCCTCTTTCATAAAGGAGAGCCAGATTGGGGCAGCTGCCCTTCCCCCTGTCTCCCTCTTTCCAAGAGGACTGCAATCATCACAGCCCACCCACACACCAGCAACATAGGATGGTGTATAGCCAATAAACCAGGCATCTGTGTAATTATCGGTTGTACCGGTCTTACCCGCAGCTGGTCTACCCAGTGCCCTGGCACCCCTGCCGGTCCCATGCAAGATTACATCCTCTAGGATATTGGTAATGATATAGGCCGTTTCTGGGCTGATTACAACCTTTGGTTGTGGTTTATTATCCTCTAATACATTTCCATCCCTATCTAGTACCCTTAATACGGCAATTGGTTCAATATATTTGCCTTGATTGGCAAATATAGCATAGACTTTTGTAAGCTCTAATGGGGAGAGGCAGGCACTGCCAAGTGCCAAGGAGAGGTCATGATTGAGGGAGGAGCTTATCCCAAGCCTTTTTGCATACCTTATTACATAGCCCACGCCTATATCCCTTAGCAGCCTTATAGTCGCTGCATTTCTTGAGTGGACTAGGGCATCACGCAGGCTTATAGGGCCGTGGAAGCGACCCTCATAATTTCTTGGCCTCCAAATCCTCTTCCCATGGGGTGTGTCTTCCTCATATACTACTGGATAATCATAAAGTGTAGAGGATGGGTTATA
The DNA here is from genome assembly GCA_021163945.1 of Deltaproteobacteria bacterium. Lineage (GTDB taxonomy): Bacteria > Desulfobacterota > Desulfofervidia > Desulfofervidales > DG-60 > JAGGTC01. The sequence goes on from JAGGTC010000011.1 coordinate 6,389, forward strand.
GCCCTTGTCTATGGCCGCGGCATAGATTATGGGCTTAAATGCAGAACCTGGCTGCCTCCTAGCCTGTATAGCACGATTAAAATTTCCCCTTTCAAATTCTCTTCCCCCTATCAATACCTTTATAAAGCCAGTCTGGGCCTCTAGACAGACCACTGCCCCCTCTATCTTCCCCATATTTTCTTTGTGTCTCTTTTCTATCTCCTCAATACCAGAGGTGAGTGCCCTTTTTGCTATCTCATGCATTTTTATACTGGCAGTGGTGTATACCTGTAATCCACCCTTATAGACCAGATTGTAGCCATATCTCTTTAAAAGATATTGGCGTACATAATCCAAAAAGGCAAGGCATGCCTTGTTGTGATAAGAGATACTTTTGAGTTCAAGCCTCTTCCTCCAGGCCTCCTCCTTTTCCTCTTCGGTTATATAATTGCACTCTACCATCCTCTTAAGGACATAAAGCTGCCTCCTCTTTGCCCTCTCAAAGTGCCTATAAGGGGAGTAGTACATGGGCCCCTTTGGCAAGCCTGCAAGCAGGGCCGCCTCTGCTAGGTCTAGTTCCCAGACGTGTTTTCCAAAATATGTCTGGGCCGCTGCCTCTACCCCATAGGCACCATGTCCAAAATAGATCTGATTTAGATAGATAGACAAAATCTCATCCTTTGTTAGATATTTCTCAAGCCTATGGGCAAGGATAAGCTCTCTTAATTTGCGATATATGCTTCTACGGGAGGATAGCAAAATGGACTTTACTGTCTGCTGTGTGATGGTGCTTCCCCCTTGGACAATCCTCCTTGCCTTTATGTCCTTGATGATGGCCCTCATTATCCCTATCCAATCAAGACCCTTGTGTTCATAGAACCTCTCATCCTCTGCGGCAATAAAGGCCTTTATCAAATAGGAAGGCATCTTTTCTAGGGGGACCAAAATACGCCTTTCTGTATATAATTCATCTATTATCTGGCCATCATCTGCATAGACCCTGGTAACAATTGGGGGGTGGTAGTCCTCAAGGCCCTTTATGTCTGGGAGGTTGTGGATCAAAAAGAGAAAAAATCCAGAAAAAATAAAGAAGATTAATAGAACTGTAATGCCTGCCCATTTCAAAAAACGCATAAAAAAATCATATAAACCTTATTGTATTTTGTCAATTAAATTTGTTTATGCTATCTTTTAATACAATGGAACTTGTTGCCAAATTGCCTTTAGACATCTTTAAAGAGATTGCAGAGATCTACCATTGCAAGTTATATTTAACTGGTGGTAGCGTAAGGGACCTTTTGCTAAATAGGGAGATAAAGGACTGGGACATTACATCCTCAGGGGATATAAAAAGGATAGCTGATGCGTTCTCTAAAAAGGTAAAAGGAAAGTTAATCATTTTAGATGAGGTCTTTCAGACATACCGCATTATAAAAGGGGGCACCATATTTGATTTTACCTTATTGAGGGGAGGTGACATTTTGGAAGACCTGAGGCTTCGTGATTATACAATCAATGCCTTGGCCATTGATCTACTTAACCCTGTCTCTATCATTGACCCACTGGGTGGGGCCTCTGACCTTAAAAGGCGGCGTATTCACCTTATCTCCCCTTCTGCCCTATGTTCAGACCCACTACGAATACTTCGGGCATTTAGGATTGCGGCAGAACTTAATTTTTCCATAGATGAATATACTATCTCCTCTATAAAGGACTATGTCCAGCTCCTTGGCCGTGTAGCAAAGGAGAGGATTAGGCAGGAACTTGACCTTCTTTTCTCTACCCCAAAGGTAAGTTACTGGCTTTCACAGATGGGAGATTTGGGTATATTTAAGGTCATTTTACCAGAGTTAGAGGCCCTAAAGGGGATAATCCAAGATGGATTTCACCACCTTGATGTCTATGGACACTCCTTACTTACCCTGGCATATATGGAGGAGATCCTAGATAATCCAGCTAGATTCTTTTCTTATCACTTGGATATAATAAGGGACTATTTAAAAGGGTCCAAACATAATTTTTATCTAAAATGGGCAGCCCTTTGCCATGACATTGGAAAGCCTGCTTGTAAAGGAAAAAGGGGGAATCGTATTACATTTTATAGGCATGATCAGGTTGGGGCAAGGATATTTTCTAATATGGTAGATAGGCTTCGTTTTAGCAAAAGGGACAAAGAGGCCATTGCCCTTTTAATCCTTAATCATATGCGCCCATTTTATCTTTTAAAGGTCTATAAAGAGGGTAGCCTTAGCACACGGGCAGTTCATCGCCTTATACGGGCAGCAGGGCCTCATACTATAGGGACCTTCCTTTTGGCCATGGCCGATAGCCTGGCCTCAGCCGGGGAGGAAAAGCCAAAGGATTATGAGGGACATCTAAAGGCCTTATTCAATCATGTCATGGATTTATATAAGAGCTATTTGAGGATTAAAGAAATGCCTCGTTTGGTAACCGGTCATGATATTAGGGAGTGGTTTAATCTGCCTCCATGCCCAAAGGTTGGCATCTTGTTAAGGGAGCTTGAGAGGGCACAGATCTCAGGTGAGGTCTCTACAAGGGAGGAGGCAAGGGCATGGCTAGAGAGGAAATTTAAATACAAAATATAAAATTATGAATGTTACAGTCATAGTAACTACTTACAATCGCCCCTTTGCCTTAAAGAAGGTATTGAATGGATTGGCATCTTTATCCCCCTTTATAAGCTTAACATATTGTCCAAAATTTGGGGGAAATT
>JAGGTC010000079.1 GCA_021163945.1 Deltaproteobacteria bacterium
GTCTCTACAAACTAAATTTGATTTAGAGATTGTCACTAGAAAGAGGTGTAAATATGTCTGGCCTATGTGCCTTAATAGCCTCATTTTGTCTTGACATTTCCTACTAGGTTAAATATAAAAAATGGTAAGGGATAAATAGACAATAGGTGAGGAGGTGTGCGTATTTATGAAGAAGAAGAAAAAAAGTTTGAGGGAAATGGTTGAGTTTTTAGATAAAAAAGCAAGAAAGGAAACCTTAAAAACTTTTGGTGAAGAAGGATACGAAAAATATTGCGAATTAACCAATCTTCTTGATGCTCAGCAAGAAGAATCCCTTGATTTTACTCTTGTAGCGAGTGAAATAAATGCCTACTTGGGATGAACTTCTCAAAGAGACCGAAGAATATCAGCCTCTTGCTCTTTTTGATAAATATGTTCAAAAACTTGCTGAGGCTACCAGTCATACTATAATTTGCATATGTCTGCTTTTACAATTGCAAAACCGACGGTTCCCTCTCCTTTTATTTCCATTGTGGATCAAGATATGGAAGGATTTATGACATGTGCTAAAGGCACAAACAAAGAATATCTTGATTTGATAATTCATTCTCCCGGTGGAGATTATGAAGCCACTAATTGGAAATCGTTTTGTTCCGGTAGGTGCAATTATAAGTGAATTTAAAAAAGCCTTTGGAGAAGTTTCCAAAAAACCAGAAACAGTTATACTTTGGAGAGAGCGAATCAAGAATGTTCCTATTGGTTTAGTAGAATCTCTCCAAACAATGCAAGAAAACTCTTTAGCTTATTTAAAAGAACTCTTAAAAAACGTAACTGCAAGGATAAAAAAGATGAGGATATAGAGCATGCAGCTAAAATTCTTAATTCTTATGCTTCTCATACCTCACATGGGAGGGGTATCTCGTTGAAACAAGCTCAAGAAGATTTAAAGCTTAATGTAAAAGACATTCGGCAAGATCCAGAATTGGAAGATGGAGTTCTATCAATCTACCATGCAGGAATTATTCTTTTTCAAAAGACACCAGCCTACAAAATAATAGGAAATAATTTAAAGCGTCACTATATAATGCAACAAATACCTCTTCCTAAAATTGAAATTGGAAAAAATCCCCCAAGTGAGTGAGAGAAGGGGTCAGACAATTGCACATTTTGGGCAAGATACCTTTTATTTATTAAGTTTTTATAATGACTCTATGGATATTCTGACCCATTTTCTTGTAGGATATGATTTATCCAAGGCCTTATCTCCCCCACTTAAGTATTCAAATGAGGCATTGATCATAGGGGCAATTTTACCAGACATTGACCACATCCCCATATTTATAAAGAAAAATCAATATTTTAAGTACCACCGCACACTGACACACTCACTCACTATGGCCCCACTACTTTCAATAATGTTTGCCTTTTTTATAAAATACTGGGATAGAGATGGTTCATTTTGGTTATATGCAGCCCTTATATTAATAGGCATTCTCAGCCACATTGGCCTAGATATAGTGGTTCCCTATGGCATCAAATTGTTTTATCCCCTCAGAAAGTGGTACTATCGGGATTGGGTATGTGTAATAGATGGGGTAATCTTAGTACTATTGCTTATACCCTTGTTAGGGCAACACCTCTTTAGACAATATATTTTTTATCTATCCCTTTTTTTGGTTATTTGTTTTATCCTGTTTCGTGGCTATATTCACTATAGAATTACTGACTATCTAAAAAAGGGGTATGCAGGGTCAAGCTCATTGGGGGTGATGCCCACGCCCCTAAATCCATTTAAATGGTGGGTAATAATAGATAGGCAGAGTGAATATGAGTGCTTTTATTTTAATTTCTTTAATAAGAGAAGGGTTAATGTGAAATATTTCCCAAAAAATTTAGATAGTCCCTTAATCGGCCTATCTTCATTGGCAGGGTATTTTCTCTCTTGGGCCCGTTTTCCCTCCATGCAAATAGTCTCACAATCAGATAAAAGGGTAGCCTATTTAGGGGACCTTCGCTTTTATAATCCCTACCACCGCACACTTACCTTATGCCTTTTAGTAGATAGATATGGAAAATTAGAAAAGGAAAAAATTATACTATAATGCAAAGTTTGCCTTGCATCTTACATCCTTTATCATGTATCATTTAGATATGTTTGATCACCTTTTAGATGAGTTTTATCAATTTTTGCTTTTAGAACGTGGTCTTTCCAAACTTACCTTGGAGGCCTATGCCCATGATTTACAGACATTTCAAGATTTTTTAAAAGAAAAGGGGATTGAAAGGCCAAAGGATGTAAAGGTTAAAGATATAGAAGAGTTTTTAGATAGACTAGCAGAGAATGGACTCTCTGCCCGAAGCAGGGCACGTATCCTCACAACAATAAGGACATTCTTTAAATTTCTGACCTATACAAGACGCCTTAAAGAAAGCCCTCTTTCTTTGATAGAATCCCCCAAATTTGAAAAAAAATTACCACAGACCCTAACCTTTAATGAGGTAGAGGCACTTTTGTCTCAACCAAATTCAAAGACAGCAAGGGGAATAAGGGATACCGCTATCCTAGAGCTATTATATGCAACTGGGATGAGGGTCTCAGAGCTGGTCCACCTAAAATTAAATCAGCTTTATTTAGAAGAGGGCTATATTCAAGTTGTAGGAAAGAGGGGAAAAGAACGGATTATCCCTATAGGCAGCAGGGCAAAGGAGGCATTGGATAAATATCTGCACAAAGTAAGACCACAATTACTTAAGGGAAAGTCCTCCCCTTATCTTTTTATTGGGTATAAGGGACGTCCCCTAACACGTCAAGGCCTTTGGGAGATTATTAAAAAATACACTAGGCAAGCCGGAATTTTTAAGGAAATCAGTCCTCATACCCTAAGGCACTCCTTTGCCACTCATCTCTTAGAGGGGGGCGCGGATTTAAGGGCAGTGCAAACTATGTTGGGGCATGCGTCCATTACTACCACTCAGATATACACCCATGTAACAAAAGAGCATTTAAGGGAAGTCTATGCCAAGTTCCACCCGAGGGCAAAGTAAAAATAAGAAGATTACATTAATTGCCACCCATGAAAATGCAGATTTTGATGGTCTGGGTTCGATGGTAGCGGCAAGGAGGCTATACCCCGGGGCCATTCCTATTGCGCCCAGCAGTCAAGAAAAGGGGGTACGTGAATTCATGCTCAGTACAGCCATGGATTACTTTAAGCTCTTTCAGCTAAAGGACATAGATCCAGACCAGGTAGAAAGGGTGGTTTTGGTAGATACAAGTCAACTTTCACGCATTGGCCCCCTGGCAGAGATAGTAAAAAGGGAGGGTGTGGAGGTACATATCTATGACCACCACCCCCCTTCTGAGGATGATATTCCAGCAAAATTGTCGGTAATTAGGCCTGTAGGGGCTGCGGTGACTATCCTCACCCATATCCTTAAAGAAAAGGGGATATGCCCCACCCCAGAAGAGGCCACAGTGATGGCCATAGGCCTTTATGAGGATACAGGCTCCTTCACATTTCGTTCTACTACTAAAGAGGACTTTGAGGCAGCTGCCTATCTTATTGGATGTGGGGCCAATCTAAATGTGATAGCCGAATTGGTCTCTCACAGGCTTACTGCTGAGGAGGTTGATTTACTAAATAGTTTAATCCATGGGGCAAATACCCACTTTATCCATGATATCCCTATCGTCATTAGCAAGGTCTCAGTGGAGGAATACATCAGGGACTTTGCAGCATTGGTAAACAAGTTTATGGAAATCGAAAACATGCCCGTGGTTTTTACCTTGGTACGTATGGAAAATCGCATATTTATAGTAGCACGTAGCAGATTGCCAGAGGTAAATGTGGCAGAGATCTTGTCGGCATTTGATGGAGGTGGCCACCCCACCGCTGCCTCGGCTGTTGTCAAGGATTTGACACTAATAGAGGTAGAGGGAAGGCTCTTAGATATATTAAATAAGAAGGTTACCCCCCTTAAGGTTGCAAAGGATATCATGTCTTATCCAGTAAGGTCTATCTCCCAAGACACAAAGATAAAGGAGGCAGAGGCAATTTTGGTTCATTATGATGTAAATGCCCTCCCTGTGATGGATGATGAGAAGTTAGTAGGCATTATCACCCGCCCAGTAGTAGATAAGGCCATCTTTCATGGTCTAAAAGACCTACCCGTAAAGAGATTTATGACTACAAGTTTTCCTATACTTACCCCAGATGCCCCATTAATAGAGATCAAAAAGGCTATCCTTCAGCACAAGCAAAGGTCAGTCCCTGTTGTAGAAAATGGAAAATTGGTAGGCATAATTACCAGAAAAGACCTCCTTCACTACCTTTTGACTAGCCCTTCTAGCTTTTTTGGGGGACTTGAGGCAAAGAGGCCAAGGCGAAAATTCATCACATCGCTCATGTATGAACGCCTGCCGAGGAGGATTATAGATTTGTTAAAAAAAATTGGGGAGATTTCCGATAGTGTTGGATACAGTGTCTACGCAATAGGTGGTTTCATCCGTGATTTACTCTTGAGGCGGAGGAATCTTGATATAGATATTGTAGTAGAGGGTGATGCCATTATAGTGGCAAAAAAGTTTGGGGAGGCCTTAGGGGCAAGGGTCCACTCCCATCCAAAGTTTGGTACAGCCGTAGTAATTTTCCCTGATGGCTTTTCCATAGATATAGCCACTGCCAGGACTGAATTTTATGAGACACCAGGTGCATTGCCTATAGTGGAGACAAGTTCCCTCAAACTGGATCTATACAGAAGGGACTTTACGATAAATACATTAGCAGTGAAGCTGAACCCAAAAGAATTTGGATTATTGCTGGACTTCTTTGGTGCCCAGCAGGATATAAAACAGGGGATAATTCGGGTATTGCATAATTTAAGCTTTGTAGAAGACCCTACAAGGATACTTAGGGCAGTACGTTTTGAGCAGCGATTTGGCTTCAAGATTGAAAAACATACATTGAACCTTATATATCAGGCTGGACGTATAAATCTTTTGGAAAATATAAGTGGTGCTAGGATTTGGCATGAACTAAAGCTTATCTTTGAAGAGACCAATCCATCCGCAATCTTAAAGAGGCTGCATGAATTAAATGCCTTAAAGTTTCTGTATCCAAGCATTGTTTGGAATGATGCCCTAGAGGGGCTATTTAGGGAAATTAGGGCAGTTTTTTCCTGGTTTGACCTTCTTTATTTGAAGAGGGATTATGAAAAGAGCTTGGTATATCTCTTGGGGCTTGCCGATGGTCTAAATAAAAAAGACATAAATTTGTTTTTAGAGAAATTGGACTTTTCAGAGGGGCTGAGAAAACAGATATTAGAAAAGAGACAACTAATCTTAGAGATTTATAATAAGTGGAGGACTGCTCCAGATATCTTGCCCTCTGAAATCTATTTTACCCTTAAGGACATTCCAACAGAGTATCTCCTTTATTTGATGGCAAAGATGCCTAAAGAAAAAAAGGAATTTATATCTAGCTATTTTGTCAAATTAAAGGATATAAAGACCATACTTACCGGGGAAGACTTAAAGGCTATGGGTTTTAAACCAGGCCCTATCTTTAGGGAGATTTTGGAGGGCCTCCTTAAGGCGAAATTGAATGGGAGGGTAAAGACGAGGGTAGATGAAGAGCGTTTTGTCTTTGAAAAATTCTGGCACAGAAGATAGCTTAAGATTGCCTTAATTCAATCTTGTTTAAGATAAGCATCCCAATGAGAAAGAAACTTGCCAAGAAGATGATAGAATATCGCAAACTTCCAGTAATATCCCTAATGATGCCAAATCCCAATGGTCCTAAAATGGCCGAGAACTTTTGGCTAATTGCATAAAATCCAAAGAATTCACTCTCATGCCCACTGGGAATAAGCATGGCATAAAGGGAACGACTTAGTGCTTGACTGCCTCCTAAGATAAGACCAATAATTATACCCAAGACCCAAAAACCAATTTCTCCTTTCATAAAGAAGGCATAGACTGTTACTAAGACCCAAATGTTTAGAATGATAAGGAGAGTTGCCTTGGCCCCAATCTTTCTGGCCAATTTACCGAAAAATAAGGTTCCAGGGATGCCTATAAACTGCACCATTAGTAAAACGCCTATTAAAGTGGACTCTTTTAGCAGTAATTCAACTGCCCCAAAGACAATGGCTATAACAATTACTGTCTGTATACCCTCATTATAAATCAAAAAAGCAATGAGGAACCTTGTTGCCTGTCTGTGTTGGCCTAATCTCTTTATGATTTTAAAAATAGTTAAAAATCCTTGATAAACTTCCTTCCTCAAGGAAATAGAGACATTTCCATGCTCTTTAAGGAGGAAAAAGGTAGGGATAGAAAATATGGCCCACCAAAGCCCGACCAAAAGAAAACTAACCCGCATCCCCATTTCTTTGCTAGATAGACCAAACCACTGATATTTTGCAATTATAAGCAAATTGATGACAAGCATAATCCCCCCTCCCAAGTAACCATAGGCAAATCCCTTTCCTGAGATCCAGTCAATCTCCCCCTGTGCAATACTCCTTAGAAAGGCATTATAGAAGACATTGCTTCCTTCAAAACCAATGTTTGCTAATATAAATAGGATGATAGCAGCCCAGTAATCACCACCTTTAATAAAATAAAGAAACCCAGTGCACAAACAACCTAGGTAACAAAAGGCAAAGAGGAACTTTTTTCTTGTATGGGAAAGGTCGGCTATGGTCCCTAAAACAGGGGCAAACATAGCCACAAGCAGTGTGGATATAGATATTGAATAGGCCCACAAAGAGCTAGCGTGGGTCTTGAGTCCTAAACCAAAAAGGCCTAAGGAGATTCCCTCATGTGGGACAACATAACTAACAAAATAAAGGGGCAAAATGCCAGCCAATATCGTGGTGGCAAAGGCAGAATTAGCAAAGTCATAGATTAGCCAACCAAAGACCTCCCTATTTTTCATTTTTTCATTTTATCATACTTTAATCCGTATTTTACAATGAGTTTTAATAGACTTGACGCTAAGGCATTAAATTACGTATAAAAAAGAGAGATTTTTGGAGATAAAGATTAATAAAAAATTATGGAGGATAGAGGAATCTCTTTATGGCAAGGTAATGGATGAAAGATCCATTCGCTGGCCCCTTTTTATTTTACTTTTTACTGGCATACTTTTAATAATAAGTGCCCTTTCCTTCTCTTTAGGCTCAAGTCATATCCCCCTTAGAAAGATTATTCCTTTAATCTTAAAGGGTAAGGGGACCGTAGAGTACACCATCCTCTTTGATATCCGTCTCCCACGTATCCTCTTAGGCCTTGCTGTTGGGGGGGCATTGAGCATCTCTGGTGTTATCCTTCAGGCCATGTTCCGAAACCCCTTAGTTGAGCCCTATACACTGGGCATCTCTGGGGGGGCTGCTCTGTTTGTCTCTTTAAATATTGTCTTTAAATTAAATCAAAGATTTGGTTTTATATCCTTGCCGGTCTCAGGATTCTTAGGGGCAATTGTGGTTATCTTACTGGTCTATATCTTTAGTTTAAAAAGGGGGATTTTAAAGATACAAGGATTACTCCTTACAGGTGTAATGATAAGTTTTATCTCCTCCTCGCTTATTATGCTCATTATGGCCATCTCCCATGCAGAAGACCTCCATGGGATTGTGTTTTGGATTATGGGTTCCCTAGAAGAGCCTAAACCAGTGCTTGTAAAATTGATGCTCTTTGTATCCATTCTTGGCCTGATTGTCTCCTATCTCTTTTGTTTTGACCTAAATGCCCTTTTATTGGGGGAAGAGGAGGCAATTCATTTGGGCATAAATGTAGAGAGGGCAAAAAGGTACCTTTTTATTATTGCCTCAGTCCTTACCGGTTTTAGTGTAGGCATAGCAGGCATCATTGGATTTGTAGGGCTTTTGGTCCCACACCTTATGCGTATGCTTGTAGGCAGTGACCACCGCATCTTGCTCATCAGTGCCTTTCTCTCTGGGGCAGGCTTTTTGATCTTATGCGATACATTGGCCAGGACTATTATTTCCCCATTAGAGTTGCCGGTGGGGGTAATCACAGGGATAATAGGAGGTGGGCTTTTTATCTATGCATTAACCAAAAGACAACCTTTGATCCATTAATATGCTTGAGGTAAAGGGGCTTACTTGTGGATATAATAAGAGATCTATCCTAAGGGATATTAATTTTAGGATAAAAAAAGGTAGTTTCTTTAGTGTAATAGGGCCTAATGGTGCAGGTAAGACCACACTGCTTCGGGCCATAAGCAAGGTAATTAGGCCAAGGAGTGGAAAAATCATTTTTGAAGGAAGGGATATTTGGCAGATGGGCTTTAAGGAATTGGCCAAAAAAGTGGCATTTGTCCCCCAGTTCCAATTGTCTTATGGGCTTGATATGACAGTAGAGGAGTTTGTCCTCTTAGGGAGGATCCCACATCGTAAGATATTTCAGCTCCTTGAGACAGAGCATGATAAGGCCATAGCCAGGGAGGCCATGTCCTTGACCAACATCTTAGATATAAAGGATAGGCCTATCTCAGAATTGAGTGGGGGTGAGATGCAGCTTGTTAACCTTGCTAGGGCACTTGCCCAAGAGCCAAAACTCCTCCTCTTAGATGAGCCTACTGCCCACTTAGACATTGCTCATCAGATAGGGATTCTAGACCTCATAAAGAGACTAAATATCTCTTTTGGGCTTACAGTCATCATTGTCCTGCATGACCTTAACCTGGCAAGCCAATATTGTGATGAGATAATTTTATTAAATAACGGTTGTCTATATAAAAAGGGACCTCCTGAAGAGATCTTGACTGTTGATGTCATCAAAAATGTCTACAAAACAAAGGCCATCATAAAAGAAGACCCAATTTCCTCAAGACCCCATATATTCTTGATCCCCAATTGCCAAAAGGCAGATAAAGATTGACAATTGTACTGATCAATGCTATCCATTATACATGAAAAAAGTAGTTTTCTTGTGTATTGTAGCACTATTTTTCTTCTCTATACCAGTCTTATCACAAGTCTCTGAGGAAAAAATCATTATCTCTGGAAAAGAAATAGCTGAAAGGCTTACAAGGCTTGAGGAAGG
>JAGGTC010000025.1 GCA_021163945.1 Deltaproteobacteria bacterium
AAGGATGACTATTATATGAAAATTGCCTTAGAGGAGGCATATAGGGCAGAGAGAGAGGAGGAGGTACCAGTAGGTGCCGTTATTGTAAAAGATGATAAGGTCATTGCAAGGGCATATAACCAAGTAATAAAAATGAATGACCCAACAGCACATGCAGAGATCTTGGCCCTAAGGCAGGCAGCTTTGGCATTAAGGAATTATAGATTAATAGACACAACACTATATGTAACGATTGAACCTTGCCTGATGTGTGGTGGTGCCTTGGTCCAGGCACGCATAGGCAGGCTTGTCTTTGGGGCATTTGACCCTAAGATAGGTGCATTTGGCTCTCTATACAACTTGGCTGAGGATAAGAGGCTTAACCATAGGATAAGGGTCAAATCCGGGGTATTGGAAGAGGAATGTTGCAGACTTATGAAGGATTTTTTCAGGAGGCGGAGAGGTACCGAAGTGGCCGTAACGGGGTCGACTCGAAATCGACTTGTCCTGTGATGAGCAGGGCACGTGGGTTCGAATCCCACCCTCTCCGCCAAGGGAGAGATGCCCGAGCGGCCGAAGGGGCACGACTGGAAATCGTGTGTACCCCAAAAGGGTACCGTGGGTTCGAATCCCACTCTCTCCGCCATGATAAAAAACCGATAGCCAGGCCTTACAACGGAGGCTTGCGAACCCCGCCAGGCCCGGAAGGGAGCAACGGTAAGCAAATACTTCCGTGTGTAAGTGCTTGGCTATCGGCCAAGAGTTTATAAGATGTCTTATCTGGTCCTGGCTAGAAAGTGGCGTCCTCAAAGTTTCTCTGAGGTAGTTGGTCAAGAGCACATAAAAAGGAGTTTGCAAAATGCTATAAGATATAACCGTTTACCCCATGCCCTCCTATTTTCTGGGCCAAAGGGCGTAGGCAAGACCACTATGGCCCGCATCCTTGCAAAGGCACTCAACTGTGAGAGGGGGCCCTCCATTGAACCCTGTAATAAGTGTATCTCATGTAAGGAGATTGACCTAGGAAACTCCATAGACGTCCAAGAGATAGACGGTGCATCGAACCGTAGGATAAGTGAAGTGAGGGAAATCCGAGAGAATGTAAAATATCGCCCCTCAAGGGGGAGGTATAAGGTCTACATCATTGATGAGGTCCATATGCTTACAGAAGAGGCATTTAATGCATTGTTAAAGACATTAGAGGAACCGCCTCCTCATGTGATATTTGTTTTTGCTACTACAGAACCGCACAAGGTACCTCCCACCATTGTCTCAAGGTGCCAGCGTTTCCCCTTTCATCGTATCTCCAGCAGCATTATATGCCATAGGATATCTGAGATTGCCTCTGCTGAAAAAATAGACATTGAAGAAGATGCCATTAGGCTCATTGCCCACAGCTCAGAGGGTAGTCTAAGGGATGCATTGAGTCTGCTAGACCAATTGGTCTCATTTTCCACTCCCCCTATAAATGTAAAGGATGTTCAAGAGATACTAGGGCTATTTGACACCCACCTGGTATTAGAAACTATTGATGCCATTCTGAATGGAGATTTAAAAAAGGTATTGGAGACCATTCACAAAATTTATGAAGAGGGCAGTGATTTAAAACAATTTTATTTAAACCTCATAACATACTTCCGCCATCTGCTCATAGCCAAGTTGACAGAAAGGGCATCATTGGTTGATCTACCTGATTATGAATGGGAGATTTTAAGGAATATAGCAAAGAATCAAAGTATATCTCATTTAGAGCAACTCTTTGACTTGCTAATTTCAGAACAAGGTGCTATTAAGGCAACTACGCAGCCACGTTTTATATTGGAGGCACTCTTGATCAAAATGGCTGAGTTTAAAAAGGTTGTCCCTATTGAGGTTATTATAGAAAGACTCTCTTCCCTTAAAAAGGAGGCTGTAAGGAAAGGGGAGATCGTTGATGAGAAAGTAGCTGAGGAAGATAGAGAAGATATAAAAGAAAAGATCATCCCGGCTATTAGGAGGGAGAGCCCTGTCTTGGCTGCCATCTTAGAGAATGCCAAAATCTTTTTGAAGGATGAAAAAATTTTTATTAAGGTCTTACAATTTCACAAAGAACTTATAATGCAAAAGAACTATTCAGATATCTTAAATAATTGTATTCAAAATTGCTTTGGTAAAGATTTTGTAGTTTTGACAAATGGCCCAGAAAGTTATAAAGAAGATGATCTAGTGCAGGAAGTATTGAAGATATTTGGTGGAAAGGTATCATACATAAAGGGGAGATAATGGATATCAATCAACTTATAAAGCAAATGCGTAAAATTCAAGGTAGGGTTGCAAAACTAGAGGAGGAATTGGCTAATAAGACAGTAGAGTCCTCAGTGGGTGGGGGGATGGTAAAGGTTGTAGCAAATGGTAAAAGGGAGATTGTCTCCATCACAATCGATAGAGAGGTAATAAATCCAGATGATGTAGAGATGCTTCAAGACCTAATAATTGCTGCAACAAATGATGCCTTAAAGAAGGCACAAGAGATGATAACTATGGAAATAGGTAAGATTACTGGTGGGATAAAAATCCCAGGCCTAATGTAATAAAGATGTACAGAATAAAAATAGATCATAATAAGTGTACAGGTTGTAGGCATTGTGAAGTTGCTTGTTCTTTAAATCGCTTGGCCACTGCAGTAAATCCTAAGAGGGCAAGGATAAGGGTGATACAGGAAGGGGATAGATTTTTCCCCGTTATCTCTGGCCCATTTACAGACGCCTCATGTAATATCAAAGTAGACATAAAATTTGGCAATCATGTATATGATCAATGCGACTTATGCCGTGCAGTATGCCCTCATAAGTCTATGCTCTTTAAGGAGCCAGATGATGAGAAACCAATCCAATGTGATTTTTGTGGTATTGATGCCCCTGGGCCATCATGTGTAAGGTGGTGTACAAGTGGGGCCCTAACCTTAATAGAGGTACCTTCCTATTATTAGGAGGGAAAAGATGGGCAAACGTATAGGTATAGAGGTCTCTATAGCCGTTGCTGAGGCAGTAAAACTGTGTGATGTGGATGTAATCTCTGCCTATCCTATCACACCTCAAACACACATTGTAGAGCGCCTCTCTGAGATTGTAGCCGATGGTGAGCTAGACGCAGAATTTATACCCGTAGAATCTGAGCATACAGCTATAAGTGTAGCAGCAGGTGCCTCGGCCACTGGTGCACGTGTCTACACAGCTACTAGCGCTCAAGGACTTGCCTTAATGCATGAAATCCTATTTATTGTCTCAAGCATGCGCCTGCCTGTAGTTATGACTGTTGCAAATAGGGCACTCTCTGCCCCTATCAGTATATGGTGTGACCATAGTGATATAATGGCCGAGCGTGATATTGGATGGATTCAAACATTTGCCATAAATGGACAGGAGACATACGACCTCACATTTCATGCATTTCGTGTAGCAGAGGATCATAGGGTTTTATTGCCAGCGGTTGTAAACTTTGATGGTTTTACGCTGACCCATGTAATCGAGCCCATAGAGATGGCAGAAAAGGAGGCCGTAGATAGATACCTCCCACCATTTCAACCAAAATTGAGATTGGACCCTGATCACCCAATTACTATGGGGCCAGTAGGGGTCCCTGAGATCTATAGTGAGGCAAGGAGACAATTGGAGGTGAGCCTACTTTCATCCAAAAAGGTAATAGTAGAGGCATGGGAAGAATTTGGAAGAATCTTTGGAAGATATTACCACCCTATTGAGACATATCGGACAGAGGATGCAAGTACTATATTGATCACTATGGGTTCTGCTACTGAAACGGCCATGCTGGCTGTAGATTCCTTAAGGGACAAGGGGCAAAAGGTGGGGCTTGTATATATTCGGCTTTGGAGACCATTCCCGCATGAAGAGTTCTTTGAGGCAGTTAAAGAGGCAAAGGTAATCGCAGTACTTGATAGGGCCATCTCCTATGGCATGGGTGGTGGACCTGTATTCTCAGAGGTAAAGGCCTCTTTGTACAATTTAACACAAAGGCCTTATATAAAGAATTTTGTAGCAGGACTAGGCGGGAGGGATATACCAATTGAAAACTTTATAGAAATGGTAGATAGGGCTGAATTCTCAGCAGCCAATGGACTCCCACCTACTTATGAACACCTAGATGTAAGGGAAGAATAATGTATGGATGGCAAGGAAAGGTATTAAGGGTAGATTTGAGTAAGGGTTTAATAAAAAGGGAAAATATACCAGAGACCTATCAAAGTTATCTGGGAGGAAGGGGACTGGCTACTAAAATCTTTTCAGAAGAAGTAGATCCAAGTATAAATCCCCTCTCTGAAGAGAACAAGATTGTTCTTGCCACTGGCCCATTGACCGGGACAGGGGCAAGTTCTGGCTGCATCTGCTCAATTGTCACAAAGTCCCCACTTACCAATACAATTACCTGCGGTCAGGCAAAGATGTACTTTGGTGCAGAAATTAAGGCAGCAGGATATGACCTCATTATTATTGAAGGAAAATCAAATTCCCCCGTTATGCTTTCTATTCAGGATGAGAATATAGAGCTCTTGCCTGCTGATTATCTATGGGGAGAGACAACATTAAATACAGAAAATGCCATCCGCTTGGCCATCTCCGACCCTTGGAAGGCCAGAGAAACAAGGATCCTCTCTATTGGGCCTGCTGGGGAAAGGGCAGAGCCTATATCTACTATTATAACAGATGGGCTACCTGTAAAGAATGGTGTAGGGATTGGTGCCATTTTTGGAATAAAGGGGCTAAAGGCCATTGCCATAAGGGGCACAAGGGATATTGACCTGGCCTATGGTAAGGGCTTTATAGAGGCAGTAAGCTCCTCTATTGATACCCTAAAAGAGAGTGAGACATCAAAGGAATTCTCTGATTTTGGGACATATCTGCTCTTAGAGCCCCTTGTCAAGATTGGGGCATTGGGTTATGAAAATTTTTCAAGGGCCACCCCTGAGACTGTATTTAGCCTGTCAGCCAAGGTTTTTAAAAAGGAGATCTGGAAGAGAAATCGTGGCTGTTTTTCTTGCCCCATTGCCTGCCTTAAGCAAACAAAACTTGGATTTTTCCCAGAGATAGATGAATTTATAAGTTTGGGCCCACTATGTGATATTATAAACCCACAGGTAACACTTGATGCATATAGAATCTGTATAGAGTATGGTTTGGATGCGGTTGAGATAGGGGCCACAATGGCCTGTGCCATGCAACTTCAGGAGTATTTAACATTTGGTAAGACACAGGCCTTTTTGGAGACAATTAAGGCAAGTGGAAGAGGGGAGGAAATAGCTGGCATTCTAAATAAGGGTGCACTTTATCTAGCAAGGCATTTTAAAAGCGAGGACATATTTCTAGGGGTAAAGGGCAGGAGCATACCCCCATTTGATCCGAGGATAATACAGGGCATAGGCCTACAATATGCCACCTCTAATTTTGGGGCTACGCACCTAACAGGTTTTACCCTGATAGAGGAACTAAAAGACCCTAGCAGTATAAAGGGTAAGGCAAAATTGGTCAGAGATTATCAAGATAGAACAGCAATATTAGAATCCATGGGGATATGCCCCTATGCACAATTTTTTCTCCCATTGACTATATTTATTGAGATGTTGAATCAGGCTACAGGCCTTGATTTTAAGGAAGAAAAGATCCTAAAAATGGGTGAGGATATATACCATATAGAACGTTTGTTTAATACAAATGCAGGCATAAAAAATGAAGATGGACTCCCCCCTAAAATGTTAAGGCAGCCTGTAAATGGAATGATTTCAAAGTTAGATAAGATGTTAAAAGAATATTATGAGTTGAGAGGGTTGGGTGGTGAGGAATAAATATTCTATGTACAGAATTATGGTAGACGCTAATAAGTGTACAGGTTGTAGGCATTGTGAGACGGCCTGTTCCCTGACCCATTATATGGACAAGGTGAATTATCATCGTTCAAGGGTAAGGGTTGTTGGGGAGGGAGGCCAATTCTTCCCCCTTTTGGCTGGTCCCTATGTGCCAGATACCCAAGAGTGTGCATCAAAACTTGAGATAGTGATAGATGGGGTCGTCTATGATCAGTGTATGTTATGTCGTGCATCTTGTCCGAATAAATCTATCTTTAAAGAGCCAGATATTGGCATTCCTTTAAAGTGTGATTTTTGTGGTTATAGGGAGGAGGGACCAGCCTGTGTTTTGTGGTGTAAAAGTGGTGCATTAACACTGGTAAAATTAGAGAGATGATAGAGATAAGATTTCATGGAAGGGGAGGACAAGGGGCAGTAACTTGTGTAGAACTTTTGGCAAAGGCAGCCATTTCTGAAGGAAAATATGCACAAGGCTTTCCAAGTTTTGGTCCAGAGCGACGTGGTGCCCCTGTAATGGCATTCCTGCGGGTAGATGATGTGCCTATTAGACTGAGGCAAAAGATTTATCAACCTGATATAGTAGTGATTTTAGACCCTGGACTTCTCCATACAAAGGAAATCATATCAGGACTTAAAGAAAATGGATTAATTATTGCCAATTCTGCTGAGTCTGTAGAGCAATTAAGGGAGAGACTCCCATATAAACAGCGCCTGGCAATAGTGGATGCCACAAAGATTGCACTCGAGGTATTGCGTGTGCCTATCACAAATACTACTATGTTGGGGGCATTGATTAGGGCTACAAATATTGTTAGCAAAGAGGCCATGATTAAGGCATTAAAGGAGCGCTTTGGCTATCTTGCAGAAAGAAATAAAATGGCTATGGAAAGGGCATTTTTAGAAACCGTCGTTTCGGGGTAGAAGATGGTTAAAATAGATGCTATTATGGGTTGGAAAAAATTAAATCTAGGGGCAGCCATTACAGAGCCTGGCAGTGCTAGTTTATTTAAGACCGGAAGTTGGAGGACGCAACGCCCTATCTTAGACAAGGAGGCCTGTATTAGGTGTGGTAGGTGTTGGATCTACTGCCCAGAGGCTGCCTATAGCCCTAATGGGGATGGGTATTTTATCTGTAATTTAGATTATTGCAAGGGCTGTGGTATATGTGCCGAGGAGTGCCCTGTTGGTGCGATCACTATGGTATTAGAAGAGATATAAGGAGTAAATATGCTACCCGCTGAGGCAAAGGAATTTACGGGTTTTAAGGCAAGGGAGTTGCCAGAGGGAGAGTATCTTGTCCCAGGCCACCGTGCCTGTCAAGGCTGTGGGGCAGCCCTGGCAATAAGGATGGTTACTAAGGCACTGGGAAATCGCATTATCATAGCAAATGCTACAGGTTGTATAGAGATTATATCATCTGCCTTTCCTCAGACTGCATGGGCAGTTCCTTGGATACATGTTGCCTTTGAGAATG
Source organism: Deltaproteobacteria bacterium (assembly GCA_021163945.1). GTDB lineage: Bacteria > Desulfobacterota > Desulfofervidia > Desulfofervidales > DG-60 > JAGGTC01. Next base: position 7,311 of record JAGGTC010000025.1, read on the forward strand.
CAGCTGCTGTTGCATCTGGTATTGAGGCTGCACTTAAGGTACTTATGAGAAAGGGTAAGATAAAAAAAGAAAAAATCACTGTATTGGCAGTAGCTGGGGATGGTGGCACAGCAGATATTGGACTTCAGGCCCTATCTGGGGCATTGGAGAGGGGGCATGACTTTATTTATATATGCCTTGACAATGAGGCATATATGAATACGGGCATCCAGCGTTCCAGCTCCACACCCTATGGGGCACGTACTACCACTTCACCACCTGGAAAAAAGGGCATTGGGCAGGTTACTTGGAAGAAAAATGTCGCTATGATTGCTGCTGCACATAGCATCCCTTATGTAGCTACAGTATGTCCCACATACTACTTGGACTTGATGAATAAAGTAAAAAAGGCCTCTCTCATAACTGGTCCAGCCTATATCCACTGTCTTAGCCCCTGTCCTACAGGATGGCGGTATGGAACCAATCTAACCATTAAAATAGGTCGTTTGGCTGTAGAGACAGGTGTATTTCCACTATATGAAATAGTGGATGGGAGGGTCAAGATTACACACCCTATAAGGAGGCTTAAGCCAGTAAAGGATTATCTACAACTGCAAGGTCGATTTAGGCACCTTGGAGATGAACACATCCATGAGATTCAGGAACGGGTTAATAAAGAGGTGGCAAAGCTTATAGCCTTAGAAAAATTTGGCAGTTTTTATAAAACTGCCTTAAGCTATTTCTAGATTGAAACTGCTAGAGGGGCTGAGAAGAGATTTATTTGAGATTGAAAGGGCAATAGAGGGGCAGTTAAGTGCCAGCGTCCCTCTGGCAAAAGAGGTAAGCAGGTATATTATAAGGAGTGGGGGTAAGCGTTTAAGGCCTCTCCTTTTTGTTTTAAGCGCAAGGCTATGTGGGCATTGTAATGATAAGGAGGTCAAGCTCTCCCCAATCTTTGAATACATCCATGTAGCTAGCCTCCTCCATGACGATATAATTGATAAGGCAAGAATTAGAAGGGGAAGGCCAAGTGCCAATGTTATTTGGGGAAATACAATACCCATTCTAGCAGGTGATTTTTTATATTCTACTGCACTCTCATTGGCTACATCCTCAGGCAACTTGAAGTTGGTCTCTATCCTCTCTGAGGCAACCAAGGACTTGGCCCAAGGTGAGATATTGGAGATAGAAAAAACAGGGAAGTTGGACCTTAGTGAGGAGGAATATTTTGAGGTCATTTCTAAAAAGACTGCAAAACTCATAGCTGCAGCCTGCAGGTTGGGCGCAGTCCTGGCCCATGCCCCATTAGAAAAGGAAGAGGCATTGAACCACTATGGATATAATATTGGTTTGGCATTTCAGATAATGGACGATATTCTTGATTATGTAGGAAGTGAAAAGGAGTTTGGTAAACCAACAGGAAAGGACTTAAAAGAGGGTAAGATCACCTTACCCTTAATCTACACCCTAAAAAGGTGTTCAAGGGAAGAAAGGAAAGAAATTGTTACCCTCTTTAGAAGACGTACTAAAAAAGATATAGGCAGGATTGTAGAAAGGGTAAAGGCATATGGCGGGTTAGATTATGCAAAAAATAGGGCAAGGGAACTTGTTGATAAAGGCAAAACGGCCTTGGTTGTCTTTCCTGAGGGACCAATAAAAGACACTCTAAAAGAG
>JAGGTC010000016.1 GCA_021163945.1 Deltaproteobacteria bacterium
AAATATTGGAAAAGCGGGATCTGGAGAGACCCTACCAAGGCATCTAAAGAGAAAGGGGAGAGGCTCTTTTTATATCTAGTAGAAAAATTTAGGGAAATAATTGAAAAGGTAGAAAGATTTGGGGGAGAGGGATGAGTGAGATAAAGGGGTTATTGAAGAGATTGTCTGAGGCTCATGGTATCTCAGGTTATGAAGATGAGGTAAGGGGGATTTTAAAATCTGAGATAATGCCATATGTAGATGAGGTAAAGGTTGATAGGTTAGGAAACCTTATAGCTATAAAGAGGGGAAAGAGGCCCTCTGTCATGATAGCAGCCCACCTTGATGAGATAGGGCTTATGGTAAGACATATAGAAGATGAGGGATTTATAAGGTTTTCCACTATAGGTGGCTGGTTTGACCAGACACTCTTAAATCAAAGGGTGGTTTTACATGGGGATAGGGGGAAGGTGTTTGGGGTTATAGGTTCAAAGCCACCCCATGTAATGAAGAAGGAAGAGAGGGAAAGGCTTATAAAGTCAGATGATATGTTTATAGATATAGGTGCCTCTAGCAAGGAAGAGGCTGAGTCCATGGGCATCTCTATTGGGACACCTATTACAATAGATAGAAGATTTGTAGAACTTAAAAATGGGGTAGTTACTTGTAAGGCATTTGATAACAGGTCAGGCATTGTCATAATGATAGAGGCACTTAGAAGGGCAAGTACAGAATTTGAGGTATATGCAGTAGGGACAGTGCAGGAAGAGGTTGGGCTAAAGGGGGCAAGGACTACAGCCTTTGAGCTAATGCCTGATGTTGCCATAGCAACTGATGTCACAATAGCAGGTGGTCACCCTGGTTTAGAGAAAAAACACTTTAATGTAGAGATGGGAAAGGGGGCAGTAATCACTGTCTGTGATGCAAAGGGGAGGGGGATAATCACACCAAAATCGGTACTAAGATGGCTTAAGGGAACTGCAGAGAGGCACAAAATAAGATATCAGCTAAGTGTATTAGAGGGTGGGACAACTGATGCTACTGCCATCCTCCTTACAAGGTCTGGCATACCATCTGGCGTAATAAGTGTACCTACTAGGTATATCCACACACCCGTTGAGGTCTTAGATATAAACGACTTAGAAGAGTGTGCAAATCTTCTTGCAAGGGCAATAGAAGAGGTAGGAGAGTATTTTTAGTCTTTTAATCCTCCTTTGTACAAAGAGCGCCTTTGAAATCTCTACCTGACCTAATAAGAATAGGTCAAGGTGAGCATCCCTATATGTGCCCTCCCTGTTGTATCATATGTTGCTGGAATAGGCTCTTCATCTCCATAATAGAGGTAGTTATACTCAAGTCCTAAGGCAAAATTTTTGCTTATCCGATAGGAGGTATTGAATACCAAATCAAGTTCCTTTATATGGAGGTCAGAGTAACCTGGCACACTTGAGAAGTCATAATTATAGTAGCGTTCACGGGCCCCATCAGTCTCTGGGGCATACTCTAGTGGCCCCCCAAAATTAATACCCTCTATATGTGCAGTTGTGCGGCTATAGGCAGAGGAGATATTAAAACTGAGATTATCAAAGGGGAGATAGCTTATAGTAGCAAGTGCTGTATAACCATCCATAAAGTAATCTCCCTTTACCGCCTTTGAGCCATACAGGCTCGTTAGTGCACCACCACCTCAGCCATCATAGATAGGTTCACAGAGAAGTGTGCTTGTCTTCCCATGCCTGTAGAGGAAAGAGCCCGTAAGGCTTAGCCTCTCAGATAGGGCATACCATAGGCTTACTGAGGGTTCATGTGACCAGTTCCTCCAGCCATTTGCCAGGTCATTTTCCTCCTTTTTCCAGCGATAAAAGGCAGAAAGTGACAAATTGTCCATTATAGGCAATGTAATGTCAAATCTTATATTATCAGTCCTTGTAGGTTGATTGGTAAGGGTGGTGTTTCTTGCGGCCTGAAGCTCCCAATACTGGGTACCACCATTAAATGGACCTCCGGGATTTGTAGCCATCTCACCTACAAATGCCCCATTTACACTGGCAAAGGGGTGTGCGATACTCTCAAATCTATAAATTAGCCTTGCCGTTACAGGCAACCTTAAGATAGGCTTACCAGCTATGGAAAGATTAAATGGGAGCCTATACCTTGCATTTATCCCGATCTTTGCCATATGCTCCTCTGTGTCATCATCCCCCTGGGTATAATCAAAATCCCGATGGATTTGTCTCCATCTATAGCTTCCCCTCAGTGTTATCCCTGGCATAAGCAGATAGGCACTATCAAGGCCCACTTCCCACTCATCCCTAGACATGGCTGAATCTCTTACATAGTCAGGATTAAGGCTGTTATAGGATAGAGCAGGATTGTGGTCATACCAGGTATAGCCTGCATTTGGCCCAGCGCCAGACTTTGGTTGGTTACTCTGCACATATTTAGCCTCATTTGCTAGATCCAACCATCTAAAGTGGACATTTAATGATAGTCCTGGAATCATAGAGTTTGACAACCTTGAGAATACACTCTTTAGGTTAAACCTCAGGTTCTCATCATAATTTTGTGTGCGTGAGCTAATCCCGTTTACAAAGAACCCAGTACTTACAGAGGGAAAATAGGCATTTACCTTTGCTATGTGAGACCACTTCCTTGATTTGGGAAGCTCACCATATTCGTGTCTCCCTGTATATTGAATCCTATCATCAAAAATGGGCCCCTTTCCACCAGGGTGAACCGGGGTATCATAGGTAATCTCAGGGGCCACTGCATTTTCACCAAATTTTCTATCAAGATATTCATAACTAACAGTAAACCTCCCTATTCTGTTTCTGTGTGTAGCAACAAATCCGCCAACATAGTCCTTGATGTATTCATTGACCCTCTTTCCTGTAGATACCACATGGCAGGCAGAGCACTTTCCACCCATAGTAAGGGCTTGCCTTTTACCCCTCCTTACCTCCTTCCTGTAATTAAAGAATGGCTTAATCTCTATAGGGAGTCCTGAAAGAAATTTTTCTGTGGGGACCCTTAAGGTATTTTTAACCTGCATCTCAGAGCGCATTATCCCATATTCCCTTCCTCCCTGGAGGTCAGTATAGGTCACAAAAGGAGGTATTGCATTTGCTGGTTTCCCTTCTGCATCTAGCTTATTTGTCTTTGCCCCATATAGATTCGTCAATGGGTCGTGGTCAAGCCAGTGCCAGAAGCGCCAGTATTCAAACTCTGTAGTTACATACCTCTGCATGTCTACATTGGCATGATATGCCTGGTCCTCATCTTCATAGTAGTTCCCACCACCTGAAAAATAGGCATTGTTTATCCTACCAGATATCTCCCAATCAACATTAGGGTTTGCACCTGTATTTAGTACATCATACTCCCCTACCTTAACCTTTGTCTTTGCATCAACCCCTGCACCATGGACACCAGTCTTTACCTTGATATGTACATCTTTAACTGCATCCTCAACCCCTTGGGCCCAAACCTTGGATAAGAAAAGCCCACAAGCAAAAACCATTAAGAAGATAAATGCCTTTCTCAACATAGTAGCCCTCCTCTATATTATCTGGTTAATGCCCTCCCCTGTCCGGGCACTGAGAGCGAGGGAAGGTCAGAACCATGGATCTGGGAATGACACTGGGTACACTTTGTTGTAAATGCCGCTTTAAAGCCCCCTGCAGGAAATGGCCCATGGTATACGGGTCCTTCACCTGCATTTTCTTCTAAGATATTCCTAAATTTTTCAGGGGGCTCACCTACCCCACCCTTTGCCCCTGCATGGAAGTGAAACTCGTGGCACTGTAGACAGAGAAATGGCTCATTTTGCTTTAGGAGATTGTTTGCCACAGTCCCATGAGGCTCATGGCAAATAGTGCAATCCTCTACTACTGGTGCATGTTCATAGACAAATGGCCCTTGGTATCCTGCATGGCACCTAAAACAAAGGTCATTTATCCTCTCCTCTGTCTTTAGCATCCTCACAGGGGAGCCATGGACAGCATGACAATCGCTGCATGTCATCCTCTTTCTTCCAGTCCTCTCCTGCTCCCAGATAGGGTGATGTGATGGGTAAAGGGTCTTCATCCTTATGTCTTGGTGACAGTCATAACAGAGCTTTGGCTCAGCCTTTACTAAAAGTTTTTCTTCTTTTTTACCATGGACTTTGTGGCAATCAGTACAGGCATTCCCGTTTAAGGGGTGCTCACTTGTCCTCCAATAGGGCTCATTATGGCACTGAAGGCATATCTCTGATTTCTCAGCAGGGGTTAGGCTTTTGAATGTTAAGATATCCTTTGGTTCAGTTGACTCTACATGGATGCTCCCAGGGCCATGGCATCCCTCACAGCCCTTCCTTGCCCCTACTGCCTCAAATGTTGCAAGACGCCCATGGATAGACCTTTTAAATGCAGAATAAATCTCCTCATGGCAATCACTACAGGCCTTACTGCCTACATACTCTGCCCCTTCAATTGTTGGAATTTGTGCTTTTATTGAAATGAATTTATGAGCACAACAAGAGAGGCCAAAAACCACTAAGACCAAAACAACATAATATATTGCCTTTAGATACGTCTTATCCCTCATCTCACACCCCCTCCATTCACACCATAGACAAAAACTTTTATATAACATTAAAATCTTTTTGTCAAAAATTTTTTTCTCTCTTGACAGAATATACCATATATGGTATATTTTGGCTCCGATAATACAATATATAGGGAAAGGCCATGCAGGAGATAAAGACCATCATTAAGAGGGATGGCAGGGAGGTGCCATTTGATGTCTCCCGCATCCAGAAGGCGATCTTTAAGGCGGCCCAGGCAGTAGGTGGAAGTGACCAGGTAACCGCCTGGAGGCTGGCCATTCAGGTATATGATTATTTGATAAAGACACAGAACCTAAAGCCTACAGTAGAAGAGGTACAGGATGTTGTAGAGAAGGTCTTGATTGAAAATGGTCATGCAAGGACAGCAAAGGCATACATCCTCTACAGGGATAAGCGTACACAGATAAGGACAGCAAAGGCACTGCTCTTAAATATTGAAAAGACCATTAGTGAATACATAAATCAAACAGACTGGAGGATTAAGGAGAATGCCAATATTGATTACTCCCACTCTGGTCTTATGCTTCATACAGCCGGGGCAGTTATTGCAAATTATGTGCTAAACAATGTCTATACAAAGGAGATAAAGGATGCCCATGTAAATGGCTTCTTCCATATCCATGATTTAGGTATGGGCACCTCAGGTTATTGTGCTGGTTGGAGTCTAAAGCAGCTCCTAAATGAGGGATTTAATGGCCCCAAAAATAAGGTGGCTGCAGGCCCGCCAAAGCACTTTGATACTGCCCTTGGGCAGATGGTAAATTTTTTGGGCACACTTCAAAATGAGTGGGCAGGGGCTATGGCATTTAATAACTTTGACACACTCCTTGCCCCCTATATTCGGGCCGATAGACTCTCCTATAAGGAAGTAAAACAGGGGATCCAGCAGTTTATATTCTCTGTAAATACTACCTCAAGGTGGGGAGGGCAGAGCCCCTTTACCAATATTACCCTTGACCTTACTATCCCTGAGCACTTCAGGAGGGAGGCAGTCTCTTATGGGGGGAAGGTGTTAGATGAGACCTATGCCGATTATCAAAAAGAGGTGGATATGATTAATAAGGCATTTATTGAAGTTATGCTAGGAGGGGACTATCAAGGGCGCGTCTTCCCATTTCCTATCCCAACATACAATGTAACAAAGGAGTTTGATTGGGACAGTGAAAATAGCAATCTGCTCTTTGAGATGACCGCAAAATATGGGACCCCATATTTCCAAAACTTTATAAACTCTGACCTAAATCCTGAGGATGTAAGGAGTATGTGCTGCAGGCTTTCTATGGATTTAAGGGAACTCAGGCACAAGACCGGAGGCCTATTTGGCTCTGGGGATGCTACTGGTTCAATTGGTGTAGTAACACTTAATATGCCAAGGCTTGCCTATCTTTCCAAAGGAGATTCAGAAAAATTCTTTAACCTCATTGAAAAATATATGCTTTTGGCAAAGACCTCACTAGAGATAAAAAGGAAGATGTTAGAGGATAACCTAAAGAAGGGGCTATATCCATATACTGCTAGGTACCTCCCCTCATTCAAAAATCACTTCTCTACCATTGGTCTTATAGGAATGAATGAGGCATGCCTTAACCTCTTGGGAAAAAACATTGCCACAGAAGAAGGAAGAAAATTGGCCTTGGCTGTACTCTCCTTTATGAGAAAAAAGATTGTCTCCTTCCAGCAAGAGACAGGAAATCTCTATAATCTAGAGGCTACACCAGCAGAGGGGACTTCCTATCGCCTAGCAAAGATTGACAAACAGGAGTTTCCAGATATCATTACCGCTGGTACAGATTCTACCCCTTATTATACAAACTCTACCTGGCTTCCGGTTGAATATACAGATGACCCAATCTTGGCCTTAGAACTGCAAGAGGAACTCCAAACAAAGTATACAGGTGGCACAGTCTTCCACTTCTTTTTGGGTGAGGCACTACCTAGTGCAGAGGCCTGCAAGCTCTTAGTAAGGCGTATCCTATCTAGGTACCGTATCCCCTATCTATCTATTACGCCTACTTTTAGTGTATGCCCAAAACATGGCTATCTTAATGGGGAACATTGGCACTGTCCACACTGTGGTGCCGAGACAGAGGTCTACTCACGTGTAGTAGGCTATTACAGACCTGTTTCAAATTGGAATAAGGGGAAGCAAGAAGAATACAAGCAGAGAAAATTCTTTAAGTTTGATGAGATCTTGGGGGTACATTAAATGCCAAAGGATCTAATTGGAATATTTGAAGAAAGAAAAATACATACTTTCAAACTCTATGAAGACCTACCAAGAGAGAAGAGGGTTGAGTATATAGAAAATCCTGTCCCTCCACAATTTTTGGACAAAATCCTTTGTAAATCTAGTGAAAGGATGGAGGAGCTGCCTGATAATAGCATCCATTTGATGGTTACATCCCCACCTTATAATGTAGGAAAAGACTATGGTCGGGATCTGAGCCTTAAGGAATACAGAGAATTTTTAAAGAGGGTATGGAAGGAGGTATACAGGGTACTTGTCCCTGGGGGCAGGGCCTGTATCAATATTGCAGATTTTGGAAGGGAGCCATATATCCCACTCCATGTCTTTGTAGTTGAAGACATGCTTGATATTGGCTTTTTGATGCGGGGGGAGATTATATGGGATAAGGCAGGAAGTGCAAGTCCCTCTACAGCATGGGGCAGTTGGCTCTCTGCGGCAAACCCAACTCTAAGAGATATACATGAATATATCTTGGTCTTTTCCAAAGAGACATTTAGGAGGGAAAATCCCAATAATAGGAGGAGCACCATTTCTAGAGGTGGGTTTCTACAATATACCAAAAGTATTTGGACATTTCCGGCTGAGCCAGCCCATAAAGTAGGGCATCCAGCCCCATTCCCTATAGAACTGCCCTATAGGCTGATCCAACTCTATACATTTGAAGGGGAGGTAGTTCTAGACCCATTTATAGGGAGTGGGCAGGCCGCTATAGCGGCCATAAAGGCAAATCGCCACTATGTAGGCTATGACATAGATGAAGAGTATGTAAAGCTAGCAAAGAGGAGGATTAAGGAATTTCTATCAGAAACCAATCCAAAGTTATTTGGTTTAAAGGGGTAAAAATATGATAGAAACGGGCCTTTTATTAATTGGGATTTTTTTAGGGGCAGTGATTGGTTGGCTCTTTGCCCGTATGAAACTTGAGGCTGAAAGGACGGCAAGGGCCATTGCTGAAACACGCCTAGAAGAGGCAAAAAGGGGTATTGAAGAGCAAAAAAGACTACTAGATGAGGCAAAGGAGGCACTAAAGGATACATTTAATGCCCTATCAGCCGATGCCCTAAAGAGCAACAATCAGATGTTTTTAGAGCTTGCCAAAAAGACACTTGAAAATCTCCTTACAGAGGCAAAGGGTGATTTGGGGAGGAGGCAGGAGGCAATAAGTGGGATGCTAAAGCCACTAAAGGAGGCACTAGAGCAATATCAGAGGAGGATTAGACAGATAGAGCAGGACTATGGTGGGCTAAAGGAACACATCAAGGATCTGACTAAAGAGACATCAAACCTTGCAACAGCACTAAGGGTACCACAGGTAAGGGGGAGGTGGGGTGAGATTACACTGAGGCGTGTGGTTGAGGTAGCAGGTATGTCAAAGTACTGTGACTTTGAAGAGCAGCCCTCTGTACAGACAGAGGATGGCAGGAGGAGGCCTGACCTCATCGTAAGGCTCCCTGGTGGTCGTACAGTGGTAGTAGATGCAAAGGCACCCCTAGACGCATACATGGATGCCATAGAGTCTGAGGATGAAGACAATAGGCAGAAGGCACTACTTCGCCATGTCCAGGCCATTAAGAAACATATGCAAGAGCTTAGTTCAAGGTCATATTGGAGTCAGTTTGACCCTAGTCCTGACTTTGTCGTCCTATTTCTGCCTGGGGAGTCATTCTTTAGTGCTGCCCTAGAGCAGGATAGGGGACTCATTGAGGATGGAATATCAAGGCGCGTTATCCTTGCAACCCCAACTACCCTCATTGCCCTTTTAAGGACAGTTGCCTATGGCTGGCAACAACAGCAGATTACAGAGAATGCAAAGCGTATATGGCAAACAGGTGCTGAGTTGTTTGATAGGGTCTATAAATTCTCAGAGCACCTCTCTAAGATTGGCGAGGGGCTTAGTAAGGCCATTGATTCGTACAATTCATCTGTAGGCTCGTGGACAAGTCGTGTAATCCCCTCTGCCAGAAAGTTAAAGGAGCTTGGGGCAGCATCTCAAGGAAAGGATATAGTAGAGATAGGGCCAATTGAAAAGCCAATTAGGAGGGTGATAAATTGAATATTGCTGGTCTTACACCATTTTCTAGCATAGACTTTGCGGGGAGGCTCTCGGCGGTAGTCTATACCCAAGGGTG
>JAGGTC010000023.1 GCA_021163945.1 Deltaproteobacteria bacterium
GTTGGGGAGGACATTACCCCAAACATAAAGACTATCCATGCCTTTCCCCTAAAGGCCCCCCTCTCGCAATTTGGCATCCATTTAATGGAGGTCAGGGGGGAGGTACTCATAGACAAAGAGGCATTTAGAAGGATCAACCAAGAAAGGCTAGAGGAGGGGCTCTCACCCTTTGCAAATCCCAGGAACGCAGCCGCTGGCTCCTTGAGGCTACAAGACCCAAGGGAGGTGGCAAAAAAGAGGCTTGATGCCTTTATCTACCAGATTACCTATGCAACTGATAAAAAAGGGGGAAACCTCCTTGGCAGTCATATAAAAACACATTGGGATGCCTTAGAGATACTGAGAAGGTGTGGTTTTAAGGTAACAAATGAAGTAAGGCTTTGTGAGGGTATAGAGGAGGTAATTAGGTTCTGTCAGGACTGGGAGAGCAGACGTGAGGCATTCCCCTATGACATAGATGGTGTAGTAATAAAGGTAAATGACATAGGCCAAGAGCAGATACTGGGTGAGACATCACACCACCCACGCTGGGCTATTGCCTTTAAATTTAAACCAAAACAGGCAACAACCAAGTTAGAGGAGGTAACATTTCAAGTAGGTCGTGTAGGGACCATCACACCTGTAGGAAAATTAAGGCCTGTAGAGGTTGGTGGCGTTACTATCAGCCGTGTCTCCCTATTTAATGAGGATTTTATAAAGGAAAAGGACATCAGGGTTGGGGACACTGTTTTGGTAGAGAGGGCAGGAGAGGTCATCCCCTATATAGTAAAGGTAATAAAGGAGGCACGTACCGGCAAAGAAAGGCCCATTGATTTCCCCACCACTTGTCCATCCTGTGGGAGCAGACTGGTAAGGCTTCAAGAGGAGGCGGCCTGGCGTTGCCTAAACATAGCCTGCCCTGTTCAACTTATGGAGAGGCTAAAGCACTTTGCCTCAAGGAGGGCCATGGACATCCAGGGGCTTGGGGGGAGGACCGCCACGGTATTGGTATTGAGTAAATTGATAGAGGATGTAGGGGATATCTATTATCTTACAGAGGAGATGCTCCTTAAGGACCTCCACTCCCGTATAGAGGCCATGGGCCTTCCACGCCCTACATTTATAGGGGAACTAAATGCACGGAAACTGCTTAAGGGTATAGAAGAGAGCAAAAATAGGCCGCTTCATAGGGTAATCTATGCCATAGGGATCCGTTATGTAGGCTATACCACGGCCACACTGATTGCAGACTTGGTAGATTCTATAGACGAGCTCATTGATATACCTATTGAGAGGCTTGAGGAGACCCCAGGTATAGGCCCAAAGATTGCCCAAAGTATAAAACAATTCTTTACTATACCTGAGAATATAAAGGTGATTGAGAAACTTAAGGCGGCTGGGGTGAGGATGAAAAAGGAGGAGGTAGGTGGGCCCTTAAAGGACAAGATATTCCTCTTTACAGGTGCACTCTCTATACCCCGTGATGAGGCAAAGAACAAGGTGGAGGCCTTGGGGGGAAAGTGTGTAAGCAGTGTAAGCAAAAAGGTGGATTATGTAGTAGTAGGAAAGGACCCAGGCTCTAAGTTTGACCGTGCCAAGCGTTTGGGCCTAAAGATTATCAATGAAAAAGAGTTTTTAAAGATGATACAGGCCAGGTGAAAAAGGTCAAGGCACTCTCTGTCTTCTCTGGCGGTCTAGATAGCATCCTATCAGTATTGATCTTAAGGCAGCAGGGTATTGAGGTTGAGGGTGTCTACTTTGAGACCCCATTCTTTACAAGTGAGAGGGCAAGAGAGAGTGCAAAAAGGATAGGCATTCCTTTAAGGATAATTGATATTACTGATGAGATGCTATCTATCATAAAAAATCCAAGGTTTGGATATGGGGCTTGCCTAAATCCCTGTTTGGACTGCCGCTTGCTTATGATAAAAAAGGCAGCAGAGATTATGAAAAGGGAGGGCTTTGACTTTATCTTTACCGGTGAGGTTATAGGCCAGCGCCCTATGTCTCAGACAAAGAGGGCATTATTAAAGATCAAGGAGCTATGTGGGTGCGGTGACTACCTACTCCTTCCCCTAAGTGCAAGGCACCTGCCTCTTACCTTACCAGAGAGGGAGGGAAAAGTTGACAGAAATAGGCTCTTGGGCATCCATGGGCGTTCCCGCAAGGAACAAATGAGGCTGGCAGAGGCATTTGGCATAGATTCATATCCTTCACCTGCAGGTGGTTGCCTCCTTACAGACAAGGCATTCTCTGGAAGGTTGATGGATTTGCTAATACATCAAAAGGAGATCAAGAAAAGGGATATCTTGTTGCTAAAACTTGGCCGTCACTTTCGTATTAATCCTTTAACCAAGGTCATCTTGGGGCGTAATAGGAGGGAAAATGAAGATATATCCTCTTTGATCACCCCAGAGGATAGCTATCTAAATGTATTGGAATATCCAGGGCCACTTGTGCTTATCCCTTATGGTGGGGATGATGAGGGAAGAAGAAAGGCCGCTATCTTGGCCGCTAGCTATAGCGATGCCCCATCCAATGTGCCTATAATAAAGGTAAAGATATGTCACGATAACAAGACTTATTATATAAATGCCCCCCTTCAGCCCAAGACCGATTTACATAGGTTTATGATTAAACCATACGAAAAGAATTGATTAAAAGAGGGTCATGGCTAGCTTTTTTCTATAACTTTTGGTAAGCTCATTATCCCCCAAGACCTCAAATATGCCTACCATTGCCCTTCTGGCAGCATCGTCCTTAAACTTTCTATCCTTTATTACAATTTCTAATAGCTCTTTTAAGGCATCCTCGTATTTCCCCTCTAAGGCAAGGCAGGCAGCCCTTGAGTATTTTTTATCCAAATCACCAGCTCCGTCTTTATTGCAATTTTTGGCAAATTCTATAAATGACCTAATGTTTCTAATCTCTGGTGTATCCTCATTTATGGACATAATCAGGTCTTCTGCCTCCTTAATATTCCTCTCCCTAAGTAGTATCTTTACCAGGGGGAGCCTGGCCTCAATGCTGTTGGGTTGTATATCTAAAATTGCTTCATATATCTTCTTTGCCTCTTTGTACCTTCCAATCCTCTCTTCTTCTCTTGCCTTTTCAAAAAGCTTATCTACCTTTGTCTTTGCATATTTTGATATTATTGCCCTTACACTTGCCTCTGGCAAAACACCCAAGAACCCATCTACGGCCTCTCCGTCCTTAAATATCTTTACATGAGGGATGGCTGTAATATCAAAGAACATAGCTATACGTGGATTTTCCTCAGTATTTAGCCTTGCTAGTACAAATGCCCCACCTGCCTCAAGGGCAAGCTTTTCAAGTATAGGACCTAACAACTGACAAGGGGTACACCATGGTGCCCAAAAGTCAACAACTACAGGGACCTCCTTTGACCTCTCTATCACCTCTTCTTGAAAATTGCCCTCATCTACATCAACTATATATCTATTCATCTCAGGCCTCCTAACCATTAAAATTAATACAGACCACAGTGAAAGGCAAGACTTTGGCTATTTTAATTTGAGGTTAGCTTAATTTTTCTTGACTAAGTGCCTTTATTTGATATATTTTAATTTTGAAATTTTATATATTAAGGAGGCGTTAAATGCGAACACTTATAGATATACAAGATGAGCTTATGGAAGATCTATTAAAAGAGGCTGGGGTAAAGACAAAAAAGGAGGCGATAATAATAGCTATAAAGGCCTATCTAAATCAAAAAAGACGGGAGAAGCTTGCATCATTAATTGGAAATTACGATTTTGGTTATAGTTTGGAAGATTTAAAGGAGATAAGAAGAGATGACTAAAGTAATCATTGATACCTCTGCTTGGATAGAGTCTTTTAAATCAGGAGGAGATAATAAACTAAAAGAGCTTGTAAAAAGGCTTATAATTCAGGGAGATATTCTCCTGCCTGGGATCATAAAGGCCGAGATCTTAAGAGGTGCAAAAAATCTAAAGGAATATGAAAGATTAAATGATTTACTAAAGGGATTAACTTATTTAGCCGTGGAAGACAGCTTTTGGGAAAGATTGGCAAGATTTTCATTTGAGCTTTTTAAGAAAGGTATTATAGTCCCTCTTATAGATACTTACATAGCCTTACTTGCAATTGAAAATGATGTCCCCATCGTCCATAAAGATAAACATTTTGATTTGATAGCACAAAAGACCCCTTTAAAAATACTAAAACCATAGGGATTATGAATTGGTTAATTTATCCGTGCCTTTGTAGAGGGCAATGTTCCATAGGCCTCTTATAGCTGCCTCTCGAACAAATGTTGCTTTATCCTTGGTAAATTTAAGAAGTACACTGATTACTCTTTTATCTGTACTGCCTGTCTTGCCTAGGGCAATAGCAGCTGCATATTGAACAGAAGGATCTATATTTATATCCCTAGCTAATTTAAGAAGTACACTGATTACTCTTTTATCTGTACTGCCTGTCTTGCCTAGGGCAATAGCAGCTGCATATTGAACAGAAGGGTCTTCATCCCTAACTAATTCAAGGAGTATATCTGTACTGCCTATCTTGGCTAGGGCATCAGCGGCTGCCCTTTGAATAAAAGCATATTTATCTCTAACTAATTCAAGGAGTGCATCAATTATTCTTTTATCTGTACTGCCTGTCTTGCCTAGGGCAATAGCAGCTGCATTTCGAATAAAAGGATCTATATCCCTGACTAATTTAAGAAGTACACTGATTACCCTTTTATCTGTACTGCCTATCTTGGCTAGGGCATCAGCGGCTGCCCTTTGAATAAAAGCATATTTATCTCTAACTAATTCAAGGAGTGCATCAATTATTCTTTTATCTGTACTGCCTGTCTTGCCTAGGGCAATAGCAGCTGCATTTCGAATAAAAGGATCTATATCCCTGACTAATTTAAGAAGTACACTGATTACCCTTTTATCTGTACTGCCTATCTTGGCTAGGGCATCAGCGGCTGCCCTTTGAATAAAAGCATATTTATCTCTAACTAATTCAAGGAGTGCATCAATTATTCTTTTATCTGTACTGCCTGTCTTGCCTAGGGCAATAGCAGCTGCATTTCGAATAAAAGGATCTATATCCCTGACTAATCCAAGGAGTGCACTGATTATTCTTTTATCTGGACTGCCTATGTTGCCTAGGGCAATAGCGGCTGCCCTTCGAACAAAAGGATCTTTAGTTAATTCAAGAACAAGAAGTATATTAATTATCCTTTTATCTGGACTGCCTATGCTGCCTAGGGCAATAGCGGCTGCCCATTGAATATCAGGACTTCCATTTTTAATTGAATCAAGGAGTACATCAACTACATAGCCCTCCATACTTGCCCCTTTTAGGGAATC
Organism: Deltaproteobacteria bacterium; assembly: GCA_021163945.1. Taxonomy (GTDB): domain Bacteria; phylum Desulfobacterota; class Desulfofervidia; order Desulfofervidales; family DG-60; genus JAGGTC01. The sequence continues at coordinate 5,331 of JAGGTC010000023.1, forward strand.
TATGACTTTTAAGGCCTCATTTTTGAGATAATAGGAAGGGCTTAAGTAGGTATTGAGAAAGTTTTTTAATATTTCTTTCTTTAGGGGATATTTTAGCTCAATCTCATCTGCAATCATATGGGCTGCCAGGAGGAGGCTACGGCGGAAAAACCTTTTGTCCAGTTCTCCGTTGTAGTTATATATGGCCTTTATAAATCTCTCAGAACGCTCACCAGAGAGGATGGCAGCGGTAAGGAGGATAATCTCCTCAAAGCGGGGGTCATAAAGTTTATTGCAGGCTATCTCTTCAGGTCTCTCTCTTCCGCTCAGATACCTTGCAGCCAGATACTCCTCAAGGCTTAAGTGTGTAAAGGCAAATCGGTCAATCCCCCTTTCCATCAAAATGCCAATCTGCTCCCTGGCAAGGTCTACAAAATCCCTTGCCAGACTCTGTGCCTCTGCCCTCTCTTTACCCTCATATTCCTTAAAATAATGAGAAACTTTTTCTATAAGAGAATCCTTGGTCATAATACCACCAGGGGAGGTCTCATGGACCTCAAAGGCTATAGGTGCCAATATCCTTTCTACAAGGGTTCGATCAAGCCTCCTATTACCAAGCCATAGGTCAATAGGCCTTCCACTAAGGGCACGTGCCAGGCTCCATGTCTCTGCTAATGCGTCCAAGATGCACCCATAGAGGTCAACCCGACGGTATGGCAGTCTTATACCCTGGTGATGGATCAAGGCCATAATGGAGAGGAGTAAGGGGTTGGCCGCTAGTCTCTTAAAGGCAGGGACATCTATAATAGTTTGATAGAGCCTTTTTGATTGTTCTTCAGGCCTTTCCTCACCAAGTGCCTTATACCAACTTAGCAGGAATCTTTTTATGTCATCACCTTCAAATGGCTGGATAATGAGGTGGTCAAATCCCATGGAGATGGCAGCTATGCTATAGCCGGCTATCCTTGAGGTTATAATAAATCTATTTTTTGGATATTTAGCGACAAACTCCTCTATCTCCCTAGCAATTTGAACCCTCTTTGCAGAATCAACCTCCTCATCCAGGCCGTCAATGAGCAATAATAACCTGCCACCTTTTAGATAATCTTTAAGGATTGGCCACAATTCTTTGTAACTTTCCCTGAGAAATTGAGAGAATGTATAGTCTTTATTCAAAAAATGTGAATAAGAGGAGACTGAGATAATAAGGGGGATATATTCATCCCTCAGGCCAAAATCCCTTTTTGCTATCTCTGGTTCCTTAGCAAGCCTATAGGCAATGTATTTTAATAAGGTGCTCTTGCCCGATCCTGGGTCACCTAGAACCACGGCCCTTTTATATCTAAAGAGGTCCTTAAATGATATCCTCTGCTCCTCCCTTCCAAACCCCTCCCTTACCTTACCTAATTCCCTTTCTCTTGCCTTAGGAAATTTCTTCTCCTCCTTTAAATACTCTTCTAAATATTCTTCAGGCCCTAAGGATGTCTCAACCCTCCTGATAAATCGTAGTGGTACAAATAGGTCCTCAAGCCGCATCTTGACCATCAGTTTTAATTGGCGGATGCCCTTAAATTCAAGCCACTCATATCTGTGTCTTAAATTTTCAAGGTATTGGGAAAGAAGATATTCATAATTTTTCAATTCCCTTGAGATGGAAAGGAGTTTATTGTAGTGCCCTTCCGCATATTTGGTAAATCCAAGTAGTTGGTATCTATGGACAAGGTCTTCATGAAGGCTAAGTTTACGGGTGAGAGGGATTCCAGGGGCTTTAAGTTCATTTTCCACATTTATTGCCTGTACCATTAATCTTGCTGCCTGGGCAGGGGAAAGCTCATAGGAATAACCTAATGGTTCAATAGATTGCCCCTTTTTAAGGATAAAGCTATAGAGCCCCCTTTTGGCAAGCCATATATCCTTACAAATTCTTTGAAATTCCTCAAAGTGCCTTTCATATATCCAGAAGATAAAACAGTCACTAGAATTTGCAAATACCTCCCGCATTGCATTAAGTCTTTTAAGCAAATTCTCATTATCTTTTGAGATCTCTAGGGGGGTAAAATCCTGAGTCCCCTCCATCAGTGTATAGACAAATACAATTTCACCCCTATTTGTTGGTTTTGGTAATGGGAGGTCATCCTTTAGGAAAACCTCCCTTATATCCCTACTTGCATGTACCATGTTATAGGCCAAAAGAAATGATATGTCCCTTAATACCTCTTTATGTGAGACCTCAGCCAGAATTATATCCCCACCCCCACTGCCTGTGACAGCCTGTTTTAGGCGGTCTAACTCCTTGCCAAATAGGTCTTTGATATTCTCAACTTTGATAAAGCCTATTTTTTGCATTTTTCATTAAGGAATTCCTTTAGAATGGGATGGGTCCAGTACCACTGGCCACCATCCTCATAATAAAGGATATAAAGATTTTGGATCAGCTCAGATAAAAGGGGCTCTATTGATGGTAAGATATCGGGTTTTTCTTGGTATATCCGGCAAAGTACCTTAATGGCCTCCTCTCTTAATCCCTTAATCTTCTCACGTCTAGTCCTCTCAAGAGCCTTTTCTGCATCAGTTATATCAACCCTAACTTTATCTTGAGACTGTGCCCCTCCCAAGGCATACTGGACCAAATATATAAATTCCCTTATTACTCCACCACAGCCCTCAATGAGCAATTCCAGTGCCTGCTCATCTATAAGGTCTGGCGTATTGGCCCAGGATAACCTGCGATGGGCTATCTCTTTTAAGAAGTTATAACTTTTGGGAAAATTATTGGGAGAAAATTTGCCTGATTCACGATCAAACAGAGTAAGGTTTGGAATCTCTCTAGTAACTGAGAAATGAAACCTAACCCTTTGAAAATGAGGCGAATGAAAGAGCTCAAAGGGAATGGTATAAATGATGGGACAAGATGGTTTTGCTAGAAGCCTACTCTCTGCAAAGATACGCTGGGCTATGTTCAATTCATCAATTTTATCTAGGCCATCAATTATCCAGAGGGGAAAGTAGCCTGTCTTATTATTGACCTCTTCAATGGCCTCTTCTATGTATCCTAAGATCTCACTTACCTCTGGTTCCACATCAATCTCTTTGACTGTCTCTGAACTTAATCCAAATCGAAATGACACACCTATCATCTGGATCAGCTTGGGGGCACTGAATTCTATATCCTTTACCCTCCGCTGAATTACCCGATTAAGGGAATTAGCAATCCTATTCAATGGGCCCTCATCAAGTTCGATCCCCTTATCCTTAGCAGTCTTATACATTGCTGCTGTAGCGCCAATCAATATCTCTAGATGATTTACATTAAAGAGGTCCATAGTAGTTTCAGCATCTAGCCACACTACGAAATATTTCTCATCCAGTATCTGGAAGACCTTACCAAGTTCAGTAGATTTGCCACTTCCACGCTGCCCTGTTAATACTGCCTTAGCATCCCTGCCTATGGTCTCAATCTGCTGTGCAAGGCTGCTGGCAATCGGGGCCTCCCTTGGCACATAGATGTATTCTAGCCTTGCAATGTCTTTAAATTTGAATAATGGATCAAATGCCTGCCATAATCTTGACCACATATTTATATTCATATTATCACTTTCTATATTAT